>DUOR01000303.1 GCA_012838715.1 Actinomycetales bacterium | reverse complement strand
CGCCCGCCCATTCCCGACCGACCCTGACAGGAGCCCACCCCGTGGTCATGCGTAACCGCCCCCGCACCTCGCGCCAGTCGGTGCCGAACCCGTCCACCTTGGGCCTGAACGCGGACCGCGCCCTCGACGACCTGCGTTTCCTGGGCTGGTACGACGAGGAGGGCCTGGAACTGCTGTGGGGCCTGGCGGGGGCGGCGGACCCGGACCTGGCGCTGTCGACGCTGGTGCGGCTGAAGACCCGCCTCGACGACCGGGCCGGCACCGACGACGTCCCCGGCTGGGCGGAATGGGACGCGCTGGACGCGGCGATGCGGCGGCAGGTCCTCATGCGCACCCGGTTGTTCGCGCTGCTCGGCGCCTCGTCGATGCTGGGCGACCACATGGTGGCCAACCCGGCGACGTGGACGCTGCTGCTGGCGGACCTGCCGACCCGCGCGGACATGTTCCGCGACATGCTCACCGCCATCGACGCCACCCCGGAAACCCCGGTGCGCACCGACGAGGATTCGGTGGCCGAGGCCGCGGACCTGGAGTACCGCGAACCGACGCCGTCCTCGCCGGACCTGGAGAACGCGGGCCTGTACCGCGCCGGGCTGACCGGCCGCGAGGCCGAGGTGGCCATGCAGCGCTGCTACCGGAACCTGATCATGCGCGTCGCCGCGGCCGACCTGGCGGGCACGTACCCGCGCGGTCCGCGGCGCCCGGGCCAGCCGCCGGTGCCGTTCACGCAGCTGACGGAGGCACTGTCCGACCTCGCCGACGCGGCCCTGACCGCCGCGCTCGCGGTGTCCGTGGCGACGGTCTACCCGAACGCCCCGGTGTCCACGCGGCTGGCGGTGCTGGCGATGGGCAAGTGCGGCGCGCGGGAGCTGAACTACATCTCCGACGTCGACGTCATCTTCGTCGCCGAGCCCGCCGACGCGAAGGCCACCCGTCTGGCCAGCGAGTTCGTGAAGGTGTCGTGCAAGGTCTTCTTCGAGGTGGACGCCGCCCTGCGCCCGGAGGGCAAGAGCGGTGCGCTGGTGCGCACCCTCGATTCGCACGTCGCGTACTACAAGCGGTGGGCCCAGACCTGGGAGTTCCAGGCGCAGCTGAAGGCTCGGCCGATGACCGGCGACCTGGATCTGGGCAAGGCGTACGTGGAGGCACTGGCGCCGATGGTGTGGACCGCGTCGCAGCGGGAGTCCTTCGTGCCGGACGTGCAGGCCATGCGCGACCGCGTCATCGAGAACGTCCCCGATTCCCTGAAGGGCCGGGAGCTCAAGCTCGGCCGCGGCGGCCTGCGCGACGTCGAGTTCGCGGTGCAGCTGCTGCAGATGGTGCACGGCCGGTACGACGAATCGTTGCGGGTGCTGCCGACGGTGGCGGCGCTGCGGGCCCTGGTCGAGGTCGGGTACATCGGCCGCGAGGACGGCCGCGTCCTCATCGAGGCCTACGAGTTCATGCGCCTGCTGGAGCACCGGCTGCAGCTGCAGAAGATGCGGCGCACCCACACGCTGCCGCCGGAGGACGACGTCACCGCGCGGCGTTGGCTGGGCCGCGCCGCCGGCGTGCGCCCGGAGGGCTCGGAGAATTCCGCGGAGGCGCTGGCCAAGCGGGTCCGCGAGACGGGCCGCCAGATTGCCTCGCTGCACAACAAGCTGTTCTTCCGTCCGCTGCTGAATTCGGTGGTGGAGCAGGACGTCGGCACGATGCAGCTGTCGGCGGACGCCGCGAAGCGGCAGCTGGCGGCGCTGGGCTACAAGTTCCCCGACCGCGCTTACGACCACCTGACGGCGCTGGCGTCGGGCACTTCGCGCAAGGCCCGCATCCAGTCGATGCTGCTGCCCACCCTGATGGAGTGGGTGTCGGACACCGCCGAGCCGGACGCCGGCCTGCTGAACTACCGCAAGCTTTCCGACGCGCTGTACGACGAGCAGTGGTTCCTGCGGATGCTGCGCGACGAGGGCGCCGTCGGCGAGCGCCTGATGCACGTCCTGGGCACGTCGCCGTACGTGTCGGGGCTGCTGCAGTCCTCGCCGGACACGGTGAAGCTCTACGGCGACGGCGCGACCGGGCCGAAGCTGCTGGACACGGACCCGGGCACCGTCGGCAGGTCGCTGGTGGCCGCCGCGCGGCGCCACAATGATCCCGACCGCGCCATCGCCGTCGCCCGTGCTTTGCGACGCGCCGAGCTCGCCCGCATCGCGTCCGCCGATCTGCTCGGCCTCATGGAGGTCGAGGACGTCTGCCAGTCGCTGTCGCTGGTGTGGGACAACGTGCTGGAGGCGGCGCTGGCCGCCGAGATCCGCGGCTGGCGGGAGAAGAACCCGGACGAGGAGATCCCCGCGACGATCTCCGTCATCGGCATGGGCCGCTTGGGCGGCAGCGAACTCGGCTACGGCTCCGACGCCGACGTCATGTTCATCTGCGAACCGCTCGCCAACGAGGCGGGCGAGAAGTTCGAGGAGTCGGTGGCGGTGCGCTGGGCCATCGGCATCTGCGACGCCCTGCGCCGCCGGCTGGCCAAGCCCAGCCAGGACCCGCCGCTGGAGGTCGACGTCGACCTGCGGCCGGAGGGCCGGTCGGGGCCGATCGCCCGGACGCTGGAGTCCTACCTCAAGTACTACGAACGCTGGGGTGAGACCTGGGAAATCCAGGCGCTGCTGCGGGCGACGTGGATCGCGGGCGATCGCGAACTGGGGGAGCGGTTCCTCACGGGCATCGACGAATTCAGGTACCCGGAGGGCGGTGCGTCGGAAAGCATCGTGCGCGAGGTGCGGCGCATGAAGGCGCGCGTGGACAACGAGCGGCTGCCGCGCGGCGCGAACCGGCGCACGCACACCAAACTCGGCTCCGGCGCGCTGACCGACATCGAATGGACCGTGCAGCTGCTGACGTTCATGCACGCCCACGAGCACGAGTCGCTGCACAACACGTCGACGCTGCAGTCGCTGACCGCGCTCGCCGACACCGGCGTGCTGCCCGGGGAGGACGCCGAAACGCTGCGCACCGCCTGGCTCACCGCCACCCGCGCCCGCAACGCCCTCGTGCTCACCCGCGGCAAGCGCACCGACGAACTGCCGCAGCCCGGGCCGCAGCTGGCGCAGGTCGCCGCCGCGTGCGGGTGGGATCCGAAGGACTCGACGGGGTTCATGGATCACTATCTGCGCGTCACCAGGCACTCGCGGCGCGTCGTCGACCGCGTGTTCTGGGGCGAGGAAAACCCGCTGGACTGATCCGGCTCCCGTGCCGGCTCCCGTGCCGACCGCCATGCCGACTGCCGTTCCGACTCCCATTCCGCTGCGCAATGGGACATAATGGCCCGAATGGAGAGCAGGGTCGACTATGCAGCCCGCCCGGACTTCGGCGCCCACGTGGTCCGGCTGGGCGATGCAGAGCTGCGGAGGCTCCTGAGCGTCGCGTGCCCGGGGGTCCCGATTCCGGGATCCCGGACGGAGACGGCGCAGCTGCTCATGACCCGCGACGCCGCCCACGCGTCCGTGTCGGCCGCCACCCCGGACGTGATGGCCGTGGTCAAGATGGTGCACGTGCTGGAGGATTCCGCCGCCGTCGACGACCTCGTCGCCGTGTCCTTCTGGGCCTCCGAGGCCGACACCATGCCCCACGACGGGGACGGCCCGCCGTCGACCGCCCGCGTCCCCGCGACCGCCGCGGACATCACCGACCTGCTCGGCCGCGCCCGTGACCTGGGACTGGCATGGGAGGAACCCGTCGGCGTGTGGAACGTGCCGCCGCACGTGTCCGACGTCCTGATGCAGGACCCCACCATGGCCACGCCCGTCGACTGCCTGCTGCAGTTCAATGACCGCGGCGTGCTGCTCGAGCGGATGCTCGACCTCGGCATCGTGACGGAGGCCGAAACGGCGGAACTCACCGACGATGAACTGCTCGCCCGCCTCCGTGCCTTCATGTGCAGCCCCCGCCGGGTGCGCACCCTGGTGGCGATGGCGCCGCACCACATCCAGAAGCAGCTGCTCCTCTTCGCCCGCGAAGGCGTCTACCTCGACCAGCGGGACTGGGGCGAGCGCCGCGCCGAGGCCGTCGACTGGGCCGAACGCCACCTGCTGGCCGTCCGCTTCGAGGTGCCGAAGCCGGTGCACACGACGGAGACGGCGTCGGAAAGCACCGGCGACGTGCACCCGCGCCTGCCCGGCCAGTTCGAGCTCGACCTGGCGGTGTCGCACGAGGAGCCGGTGCGCGACGACCTCGACTACAACGCGTCGCTGCTGTCGCCGGTGGCGCTGGCGCTGAAGATGGGGCGGCAATGGATTCCGCGGCCGCACCCGGAGGAGCAGCGCCCCGCGGTCGTCGACCCCGAGTCGCAGGTGCTCGCCGCCACCGCCGCCGTGTCCGTGGCCACGACGCTGATGCAGACGTGGGAGGACGGCGGCTTCCTCGGCGGTTCGCTGATGGAGTTCGCCGGCGCGGTGGCCGTCAACGATTTCGCCGCCGCGGTGGGCGCCGACGACGTCGTCGTGGCGGAGGTCGTCGGCATGCTCGCGGCGGCCGGTTTCATCCACCCCGCCGACGGCCAGCCGACGGCGCGGTCGGCGCAGAAGTGGTTCTCCGCGGACGCGTCGCAGCGTTGGGCGTGGCTCGTGGCCGGATGGCTGCGCGGCCCCGACCGGTGGCTCGGCGAGGACTCCGCCGACTGGATGCCCACCGCCGAGATGATGGCGACCGTCGCCCGCCGGGCCCGCCGCCACCTGGTGATGTTCGGCGCCGAGCTCGACGACGAAATGATGTGGTACCCGTGCTGCATCGAATCGCGGCTGGCGTGGCGCTGCGGTGCGCTGTTCGACGGCATCGAGGACATCTGGATGAACCTCGTCCACCGGACGACGCTCGGCGCGAAGGCGCTGGGCCTGCTCATCGACGGCGCCGGCGGCGCGCCGATCCGGGCCGTCGCCGCCGCGATGACGCCCGCCTGGTTCACCGGGCAGGAGCCGACCGTCGACGAGGCGATGGAGATGATCCACGCCGAGGCGCCGGAGCTCATCCCCGTCGGCGAGAAGGCGCAGCTGCTGACCCCGCCGAGCATGCTCGTGGCCAATCGCGTCGAGGTCGTCGCGATGGTCCGCGGCGTGCCCTCGCGCAGCCTCGCCGTGGCGCTGGATTCGGTCGCCGTGCGCGAGAAGTGCGGGGCGACGTCGCTGTGGCTGTTCACCGACGACGCGCTCGCCGACGCGCTTGACGACGCCGACGGCCGCTGGCAGACCGTCGCCGCCAAGATCGCCGGGGCGACCGGGAAGGGCGGCGGCCCGAAGCTGCTGCTCATCCACCATCGCCTCCGGGCCATCAGCGAGGCGCGGGGCCTGGAGGACCTGCTGCCCGAGCTCGGTGACCCCTACGATCCGGCGACGGACCTCATCGACGAACGCGCCGGTGCCGTGGACGTGGCCGGCGACGTCGGGGACCCGGATGCCGCGGCGCCCGTCCTGTTCGCCATCGACCCGGAGCAGCCGCGGGAGCGGGAGAACGCGGATCAGGCCGACGACGGCGAGGACGACGCCGCGCAGGACGACGCCGCGAAGGATGCGGCCGCCCAGGATTCCGGCATCGAGGATCCGTACAAGCGCCCCGACCCGGGGACTGGTCCGGGCGTTCCGGTGCAGCCGCCGTTGTTCTGATTCGCGCCGGGGCCGGGGCCGACCTTTGTGGTGGGGCCGACGGTCGACTTTTGCGGCGGGGCCGATGGCCGACTGCCGACTGCCGGCGTCTGATTGGCCCCGCACGAAAAAACCCGCAATCGGGCCCCATCGTGGGGTCGGATTGCGGGTTTCGGCGTTGCGCTTGCGCCGCGCGGGCGTTGCGCTTGCGCCGCGAACCGGGGTCCGCGGCGCGGGCCGGCGAACTAGGAGTTCAGCGCGGCGATCTCGTCGACGACCTTCTGCAGGTCGTCGGCCTTGCCCTCGGCCGGGGTGAAGACGCCGTCCGGCAGCTCCTCGCCCAGGAAGAAGTTGGTGGTCGCCTCGACGGCCTTCATCTTCACGTTCTTGGTGATGTCGCGCCAGTGGTTGATGGCCCGCTGGCCGCCGCCGAAGCCGTAGCCGACGAAGCCGACGGGCTTGTCCGCCCACTCGGGGAAAAGCTGGTCGACGGCGTTCTTGAACGCGGCCGGCGGGGCGGCGTTGTACTCGCCGGTGACGAAGATGTAGGCGTCGCACTCCTTGATGGCGTCGGCCCACACGGTGGTCTTCGGGTTCTCGTACTCGCCGTTGGCCTGGCCCGGGATGACCTCCTCGGAAACGAAGTCGAGGTCGTAGTCGGCGACGCGGAGGTCCTTGATCTCGACGTCGGTGCGCGAGCCGAGGTTCTCGATGACCCAGTCGCCGACGTACTTGCCGACGTTGCCCTTGCGGGTGCTTCCGGTGATGACTCCGAGCTTCATGTGTTTCCTCCGTGGTTTCGGTTCGTGGGGGCGGCGCCGGTGTTGGCCGGCGTAGTGGCGGTGCTTTCCGACGGTGCCCCGTCGGCGCACATGGTCATGTTCGCCACCCACACCAGTTGGTGACAAGTCAACAATAGTGGATTTCAGTGAGCCCGCAAGCCAATTCGGGCGTGAGGCCCGTCACGTCGTCGGCAAGCGGACCCGCAGCGGCCCCGAGCAGACCCGGGGCGGCCCTGAGGGGACCCGCCGTGGCGGACCCGCGGCCTAGTTGTGGTGGCGGCGGCGGCCGTTGCGGCGGCGCAGCAGCTGGCGCGGCTTGCGGCGGG
>DUOR01000302.1 GCA_012838715.1 Actinomycetales bacterium | reverse complement strand
CGCGGCGTCGATCAGGGCGCCCGTGTCGGCGGCGAGGGCGGCGGGGCTGATCCGGTATCGGATGGTGGCGTTCATGATGTCTCCTTCGGTGATGACCAGGCTGAATAAGTTCAACCTCGGTTCATTTTCGTTGTTGCCCCGAAAGGTAGGCGACGCCCCGGATTGGCTGGCCGACGCGAACGCACGGGCATTCGAGAAGGCCCCACCCCGCCGTGCCGTCCGTAGACTCGACCCATGTCACAGCCGAACGAGCCGACCACCACCCCCGACCTGCCCGTCCGCCTGACCACGCATTTCACCGACGCGCTGCCGGAGCTGACCATCGAATGGCAGGCCGAGGCGTTCCCCGCGCCCGAACTCGTCGCGGTCAACGAGCCGCTGGCCCGCGAGCTCGGCATCGACCCGGAATGGCTGCGCACGGCCGACGGCGTCGCGTTCCTCATGGGCCGCAGCCTGCCGCCCGGCGCGGCGCCCACCGCGCAGGCGTACTCGGGCCACCAGTTCGGGCATTTCGTCCCCGTCCTCGGCGACGGGCGCGCGCTGTTGCTCGGCGAAATCACCGACACCGCCGGCAACCTCCGCGACATCCACCTGAAAGGTTCCGGCCCCACCCCGTTCGCCCGCCGCGGCGACGGCCATGCCGCCCTCGGCCCGATGCTCCGCGAGTTCATCACCGGTGAGGCGATGCACGCGCTGGGCATCCCCACCACCCGGTCGCTGGCGGTGTTGACCACCGGCCGGACGATCGTGCGCACCCGCCCGCAGCCCGGCGCGATCGTCGTCCGCGTCGCGTCGAGCCACCTGCGCGTCGGGTCGTTCCAGTTCGCGCGGATGCACGGCGGCGATGACGTCGTCAAGCGACTCGCGGACTACGCCATCGGCCGCCACTACCCGCGCCTCGCCGACATCGACGACGCGCCCGAGCGGTACCGCGCATTCGCCCGCGAAGTTGTGGCGGCGCAGGCGCGGCTCGTCGCCGAGTGGATGGGCGTCGGCTTCATCCACGGCGTGCTGAACACCGACAACATCACCATCACCGGCGAAACCATCGACTACGGCCCCTGCGCGTTCCTGGACAAGCACGACCCCGCAACGTTTTTCAGCTTCGTCGACCGGCAGGGCCGCTACGCCTACGGCAACCAGCCCGCCATGACGCAGTGGGGCCTCGCGCGTTTCCTCGAGACCCTCATCCCCCTCCTCGCAACCGATCCCAACGACGGGCTCGCCGCCGCCGAGGACATCCTCGCCTCCTTCGTGGACACCTACCGCGACGCCGAACGCCGCGTGTGGCTCCGGAAGCTCGGCCTCGGCGCCACCTCGCATTCTTCGCCCACGTCCGTTTCTTCCCCCTCTTCCGCTTCTTCCCTTTCTTCCCCTCCCTCTCCTCCCTCCCTTTCGCTTGCCGACGACTGGCGTTCCCTCCTCGTCGCCCACCAGCCGGATCACACGCTCGTCCACCGGGCGCTTGCCGACGCCGCCCGCACCGGCGACATCACCGAACTGGCAGGGTATTTCGAGGGTGCCGACGGCACTTCGGACGCTCCCGGCGCCGAGTCGCCGTCCTCCGAATCCCGCTCCTCCGAGTCACCGTCCATCGAATCGCAGTCCTCCGAGACGCCGTCCTCCCGCGCGTGGGCCCGGGAGTGGCTTGCCGCGAACCCCAACGCCGACGACATCGCCGCCGCCAACCCGATTTACATCCCGCGCAATCACCTGGTCGAGGAGGCCCTCACCGCGGCCGACGACGGCGACTACGCCCCCTTCCACGACCTGTACCGCCGCGTGACCAACCCGTACGACCCGGCCCCGACGGATTCCGGCGACGCCACCACCGACCACATCCCCGCCGCCTCAGCCGGTTCCGGGGATAACGCCGGCAGCATCCCCGCCGCCTCAGCCGGTTCCGGGGATACCGCCGGCAGCATCCCCACCATCGACGCCAGCTCGCTCGACCGCTACGCCTTGCCCTCGCCCGACGGCATGGACGGCTACACCACCTTCTGCGGCACCTGACCTTCACCGCCGTTCTCCACCCGCCGCGCCACCTCGTCGGCACGCAACCCGTCGCCGCACCACCTCGTCGGCACGCAACCCGTCGCCGTGCCACCTCGTCGGCACGCAACCCGACATCCACGGGATTCACGGTTGCGTTCTCCGATGAGTTTCCGGCCGCCGAAAACGATGGAGCCCCAGAACGCCCGCAGCAGCGCCGAAACGAAGCCGCCGGAACTGAACCCCAAACCGGCGCCACTCCCCGGAAAAGGGCCTTCACGTGGGATTACGAGCCATAGTCAAGCTCGCGGTTTTATCGGCCGCCCGACTGAAGAAATAACCTCCACATGGAGGTTATTTCGCGGAATCGCGATCGGAAATAACCGCGAGCTTGGTGCTTATCGGCCAAAATCCACCAACTTCGCGGTTATTTCGAATCCGCGAACAACGAAATAACCGCGAAGTTGGCATCAGCCGCTTTCCGACGCCGAAAACCACCGATCGGTAGGCCTCCCCGACACCGGAAGCCGGCGGCGAAGGCCGACGAAGGACGAACGGGGCGAGCAGGAGGGGCGGACGGGACAAGCGGGACGAACGGGATAGACGGGACGAGCAGGCGGGGCGGACAGAGCAGGCCGGACAGGCGGGGCGGACAGAGCAGGCCGGACAGGCGGGGCGGACAGGCGGGGCGGGCG
>DUOR01000301.1 GCA_012838715.1 Actinomycetales bacterium | reverse complement strand
TCCGTCGGCGCGGCCGCCGGCGCGGCGACCCGTTCCTCGCTGACCATCGCCACCCGGTACGCGACGCGCCGCCGCCAGTTCGAGGGCGTGCCCGGCCAGGAGAAGCGGCTCATCGAGCACCGCGCCCACCGGCTGCGCCTGCTGCCCCGCGTCGCCCGCTCGTACGCGCTGGCGCTGCTGCAGAACCAGATCATCGAGCGCATTCACGAGCAGGAGAAGCTCATCGCCGCGGGCGAGTGGGACGTGGCGAACCCGTCGGACGAGCAGACGTGGAAGCAGCGGGAGATGGAGTCCCGTGCGGCGGCCGTGAAGGTTGCGGCCACCCGCCACGCCACCGACACCATCCAGGAGTGCCGCGAGGCCTGCGGCGGCGCCGGCTACATGGCCGAGAACCTGCTGACCGTGCACAAGGCCGACTCCGACGTCTTCACCACGTTCGAGGGCGACAACACGGTGCTGATCCAGATGGTGGGCAAGGAGCTCATCACCGCCTACGCGCGCGGCCTGTCCGACCTCGACCCGATGGGCATCGTGCGCCTGGGCGTGGAGAACGTCGGCGACGTCCTGCGCCGCCGCACCGCCGTCCCCATGGCCGTGCAGTCGCTGGTCGACGCGGTCACCGACCGCGAGGAGACCGACATCTTCGAGGCCGGCTACCAGGTCAAGCTTTTCGAGGACCGCGAGGCGAACCTGCTGCGCTCCCTGGCCCGCCGCCTGCGGGGCGCCAAGAAGATGGAGGTGGAGGACGCGGTCAAGGCCGTCGACGCCGCCCAGGACCACCTGATCGCCTGCGGTTGGGCGCGCATCGACGCGATGCTGCTCGAGGCGATGGTCGAGGCCGAGCTGAAGCTGGACGAGGGTTCCGTCGGCAAGCGCGTGTTCGAGCAGGTGCGCACCCTCTTCGCGCTCAGCGTCATCGACGAGCATTCGGGGTGGTACCAGGAGCAGAACATCCTGTCGGGCGTGCGCACGAAGGCGGTGCGCGCCGCGATGAACGACCTCGTCGACTCGCTGGGGCCGTGGGCGGATGTCCTGGTCGATGCGTTCGCCGTGCCGCGTGCGCTGGTCGACGTGCCCATGCTTGCCGACGCGGGGGTGGGCGAAGTTTCCCGTGACTAAGTAACATGATTCACGGGCCGTAACGGGTGTGGCCATTGGGGCAATTGGTGCGTTTTTTGCCCCTTGCCGCACCCGATTCGTGACCAGGGCGTAACATTTAAGCCCACACCCCAGATGATCATCAGTAGCCCGCGCGCGAAGCGAGCGGGATTTTGCTTTCTATCACTGACCCGTATTACTTTGTCGAGCAAACGTGTAGGCAACGTGCGGGTGCGGCATCCCCTGCGCCCCAGCGTGAAGCGCCCAGCCCGCGAACTCCTTGGAGGACTCCAGCCCATGACCGCCGAAAACAACACCGCGCCGAAGCTGCCCACCGGCTTCAAGGTGCAGACCGTGGCCAAGTCGCTGCGCCCCCTCATCAAGTCCGGCGCGCTGTACATGACCCCGAAGACCGCGCCGTTCTGCCTCAAGTGCGTGAAGCGCTGGGGCTTCGCCGTCGGCGGCCTCATCACCATGAGCGCGCACCGCTACCCGGATCGCCTCGCGCTCGTCGACGACGAGGGTGAGCTGACCTACACCGAGCTGCGCGACCAGGCGTGGTCGCTGGCCCGCGCCCTCAAGGACCGCGGCATGGGCTCGCACTCCCGTTTCGGCATCATCGCCCGCAACGGCCGCGGCATCATCCTGCCGATGGCCGTCAAGGGCCTGCTGGGCGCCGAGATCATGATCATGAACATCGGTTCCTCCGCCCACCAGATTTCCGGCCTGCTCGACGAGACCAAGGTCGACTACCTCTTCGTCGACGAGGAGTTCCTGGAGCGCATCCCGGAGGACATCGGCGACTGCACCGTCGTGGTCACCCACGTCTTCGACAAGGACAACCGCCCGGACGTCCCCGAGAACTACCTGTTCATGCAGGATCTCATCGACGCCGACGGCACCTCCGAGCTGGAGGAGAAGCCGGAGCAGGGCCGCATCATCATCATGTCCTCCGGCACCACCGGCATCCCGAAGGGCGTCCTGCGCAACGAGCCGAAGACCCCGGCCACCCTGGGCGCCGTCACGGACCGCATCCCGTGGCGCCGCAACATGGTCATCCACCAGTCGGCGTCCATGTTCCACGCGTGGGGTTGGGCCAACGTCATCATCGCGATGGTCACCGGCGCCACCCTGGTCACGCAGCGCCAGTTCGAGCCGAAGAGCGCGCTGGAGCAGTTCGACAAGTACGGCGTCAACGGCCTCGTGTCGGCCGCCATCTTCCTGCGCATCCTCAACGATGAGCTGGAGGCCAACCCGCGCCCCAACCCGGGCCCGTTCGAGTTCATGATTTCCTCCGGCAACGCCATCCCGGCGTGGCTGGTGACGGCCCTGACCAAGCGTTTCGGCCCGGTCGTCTGCAACTTCTACGGCTCCACCGAGGCCGGCCTGACCTCCATCGCCACCGGCCCCGAGCTGGCCGAGCGCCCGGATTCCGCCGGCCGCCCCGCCATCGGCGCCCGCGTGAAGATCCTGGACGAGGACGACAACGAGGTGCCCGCCGGCACCATCGGCCGCATCCACACCGCCCAGGAGCTGGCGTTCACCGGCTACATGGCGTCGGAGCGCGACAAGTTCCGCACCGTCGACGGCCTGCTGGAGATCGGCGACCTCGGCCGCATCGACGACGAGGGTTTCCTGTACGTCTGCGGCCGTTCGGACGACATGGTCATCAAGGGCGGCGAGAACACCTTCCCGCGCGAGG
>DUOR01000300.1 GCA_012838715.1 Actinomycetales bacterium | reverse complement strand
TCGCCGCGGACATCGCGGCCCGCAATGGCGCCGAACTCGCCGGATGCCACCGTGATGGCGAAGACGTGCAGGTCACCGCCGTGCGCGGGGAGCGCGACGCGGTGGCGCGCGCCGGGCCGTCGGAAAGCGGGTGAAGGGAGGTGGCGGCACCCTCGTTGGAGGCTTGCAGCCCCCGGCGGGGGTCGGTCATTGTTGAACCATGGAAAACACCACGGCCCCGCTCGCGCGGGACGCAGCACACGCCCCCGACCTGATGATCCTCGCGGCCGAAGCTGGCGGGGGAACATCACCGCTGCTGCTGGGGATCGTGGCCGCGGTACTGGTGGGGCTCATCGTGCTCTTCGCGCAGATCGGGCTGACCCCCGGTGGGAAACCCGACCCCGACGGCGGCTACGGCTTCCAGATGCACTGGGTGATCACGCCGCTGGTGTTCATCGCCATCGGCGCCGGCCTGGGCTTCACCGCATGGACCTGGCTCGGCGCGGGCCGCCCGGGCACCTGGTCCATCGTGGTGGCCGTGCTGTTGTCCGTCGTGCTGGCCGCGCAGGCGCTGCTCAGCCGCCGCGTCCATGACTTCATCGTGCGCTGGAGCGTCCGCTTCATCAGCGTGCTGGGCGTGCTGTTCTTGCTCGGCGCCATCGCCGACAGCCTCATGGCCGACGGCACCCTGCCCGAAGGGCTGCCCGTCCCGCAGATTCTGACGCTCGGCGCCATCCTGCTGTTCTTCCTCTCCGGCGCACTGCAGCGCCGCGGCGGGCACTGACCGTAGGCACTGGGAGGCACTCGATGGGCGCCGGGCGGTACCGGTCGGCACCCGATGGGCGCCGGGCGGGCGGTGCCTCGCGCTCTCCGACTTATTCGACCGAGGCGATGGGCAGGTCGTGGTCCATGGCCCAGCGGGCGACGGTCGCGCGCTTGCGGGAACGCAGGTAGGCGGACAGGGACTCCGCGTCGGTGGCGCCCGTCAGATCCGTGAGCCGCGCGAGGAAATGCGGCTCCAGGGCGGCCACGGCCACCCAACCGTCCTCCACCTCGTACAGGCCATAGGACGGCAGGCCGCCGCCGAGGAGACCGCCCTCACCGGTGAAACCATGGCGGGCGGGCGCCGACGCGGCCTCCGCCGCCTGGCGCAGACCCACCCGCGCCATGCCGCCGACGCCCTTGCGGCCCCGGCGCACCAGCAGCGCCATCGCGGCAGACACGGCCCGCTCGGTGCCCATCAAATCGGCGACCAGCACCTTCGGCATGGTCGGCGGGGACAGGACGCCCGCCGCGGCCTGGTAGGTCAGGTCGTGGCCGGGGACCTCGGGGTCATCCGAATCTCCGACGATTTCCACGTGGCACAGGTGCGGGTGCGCCTCGACGGCGGAATCCAGGCCGATGCGGGCAAGTGCGGAGGGGCGCATCGAGGTGATCAGCACGTCCGCGGCGTCGAGCATCGCGTGGATGCGATTCCGGCCCTCGCCGGACTTGGCGTCGATGGTCAGGACCTCGGAGTCGCCGACCATCTCCCGGTACCAGGAATCGCCGATCGCTCCGAGCGGATCACCCTGCGGCGGCTCGATTTTCACGACCTCGGCCCCGTAAGCGCGCAGCCGCGCGGCGGCCAGCGGGCCCGGCACGTTCACGGCCATGTTGATGACCTTGATGCCGCGCAGGGCGTCGGAGGGGATCTGATCCGAGTCGATAATCACGCGTCGAATGTTATGCGCTGACCCCACCCGTGGCCCGCCCGGGGGACGCGCCGGGCACACCCGACGGCGCGGTCACTCGCCGAGCGCCGCCACCAGCCCCGACAGCACCCGCACGGCGCCCGCCTTGTCCAGTGGCTCGTTGCCGTTGCCGCACTTCGGCGACTGGATGCACGAGGGGCAGCCGGCGTCGCATTCGCAGGCCGCCACCGCATCCCGCGTCGCCCGGATCCAGTGCCCGAACTCGGCGAACCCGCGGTCGGCGAAGCCCGCCCCGCCGGGATGCCCGTCGTAGACGAAGACGGTGGGTTGGCCGGTGTCGATGTGCAGGGCCGTCGACACGCCGCCGATGTCCCACCGGTCGCAGGTCGCCACCAGCGGCAGCAGCCCGATGGCGGCGTGCTCCGCGGCGTGCAGGGAACCGGGCACGTCGGCCTCCTCGATGCCCCACCGGCGCAGCACCGCGGGCGACAGCGTGTACGCCACGGCCCGGGTCTCCAGCAGCTGCGGCGGGTAATCCAGCTCCACCGAGTCGAGGACCTCACCGGAGTGCAGGCGCCGCAGGTAACCGGTCACCCGGTTCTCCACCTCGACCTCCACCGAGGCGACCTGGATGCCGGGCGCCACATCTCGGACGGAATCCACGGCCAGCACCCGGATGTCGGTGTCCATGCGGGAGTGCGTCGACCATTCCGGCTCCTCCGGGTGCGTCACCGCCAGCAGCGACTCCAGGTCCAGGTGGTCGACCACGAAGCTCTCGCCGCGGTGCAGGTACACCGCACCGTCGTGGACCTGCTGCATCGCCCGGGACACGTCGACGGTGCCCAGCATCCGGCCGTCGGTGCCGTCGACGATGGCCACCTCGGCGCCACCGCCGCCACGCAAATCCACCGCCGAATGGGCGCCCGAAATCCGCGGGCCGTCGTCGCGGTCGGTGGGGTACCAGCGGCCGGCGCGATGGCGCAGCCACCCGTCGGCCGCCATGCCCGCCGCCACCCGCTCCGCGCCCCAGGCCGTCAAATCGGCGTCGGACAGCGGCATCTCCACCGCCGCGCAGTACAGGTGGCCGCGCAGGACGTGCGGGTTCAGCGGGTCGAAGACGGTCGCCTCCACCGGCGTGCCCAGCAGCGCCGACGGGTGATGGGCCAGGTACGTGTCCATCGGGTCGTCACGGGCGACCATGATCACCAGGGCGCCCTGCCCGCGCCGCCCGGCCCGGCCGGCCTGCTGCCAGAAGGAGGCGACGGTGCCGGGGAACCCCGCCTGCACCACCGCGTCCAGGCCGCCGACGTCGATGCCCAGCTCCAGGGCGTTGGTGGTGGCCACGCCCAGCAGGTCGCCGTCGTCGAGGCGGCGCTCGATGTCGCGGCGTTCCTCGGCGAGGTAACCGGCCCGGTAGGACTCCACCCGCTCCGCGATGTCGGCGCGCCCCCATTTCGCCAGCCGCTCGCGGACGCCCAGGGCCACGGTCTCCGCGGAGCGGCGGGAGCGGGTGAAGGTGAGGGTGCGGGCGCCGTCGGCAAGCAGATCCGCCATCAGGTCGGCGGCCTCGGTGGGGGCGGGGCGGCGCACGGGCGCGCCGTGCTCGCCCTCGAGGTCGGGCAGGAGACCGGGCTCCCACAGGGCGATGGTGCGTTCACCGACGGGGGCGCCGTCGTCGGTCACGGCGGCGACGGGCTCGCCGATGAGCCGCGTCGCCTGCCCGGCGGGATCGGCGGTCGTGGCGGAGGCGAACACCACCGTCGGGTCGGCGCCGTAATGCCGGGCCAGGCGCAGCAGGCGGCGCAGCACCAGCGCCACGTTCGCGCCGAAAACGCCCCGGTAGGCATGGCATTCATCGACGACCACGTACCGCAGCCGCCGCAGCACCCGCGCCCACCACTGGTGCCGGCCCAGCATCCCGATGTGCAGCATGTCCGGGTTCGTGAAAATCCACCGCGCCCCCTCGCGCACCGCGGAGCGCACCTCCCGCGGGGTGTCGCCGTCGTAGGACGCGATGGCCACCGGATGCGCCACCGGGTGCACCTCCGGATGCACCTCACCCCCGTCGCTTTCCGACGCACGGGCCGCGGCCACCGCGTCACCCGCCAACGACCGGGCCGCTGCCAACTGATCCGCGCCCAACGCCTTGGTGGGGGAGAGATAGAGCGCCGTCGCATGCTCGTCCGCCATCAGTTCCGTGAGCACCGGCAGCAGGTACCCCAGGGACTTGCCGGACGCGGTGCCCGTCGCCACCACGCAATGCCGCCCCGAAAACGCGTGATCGGCCGTTTCCACCTGGTGCGACCACGGCCGTCCGATGCCCCGATCCGACAGCGCCGCCACCAGATGAGGCGGCACCCACCCCGGCCACGGGGCCGTCCGCGCCGCCCGGGCCGGGAGATCCGCGATGTGCGTGACCGTGGCGCGGGGGTGGGCGGAAATAATCGGGGAAAGCAATTCCCGGCCGAATCCCTGCATATGAGCCGCCTTTCCGGAGTTTCCGCCCCCTGCCCGTCGCCCCCGCATTCACCCGGGGCCAACCCCGCGGGGGGAAGATCCCGGCCCGCCGTGGCAGACTTGCCCAAGTATCGCCGTCTAAGCGGCGGCGCGCTCTACGTTCTACAACCTAAGGGGTACATCAACAATGGCACAGGGCACCGTCAAGTGGTTCAACTCGGAGAAGGGCTTCGGGTTCATCGCCCCGGCCGACGGGGGCAACGACGTCTTCGTCCACTACTCCGAGATCCAGGGTTCCGGTTTCAAGACCCTCGAAGAGAACCAGCCCGTCGAGTTCGAGATCGGCGAAGGCCAGAAGGGCCCGCAGGCGCTCAACGTCCGCGGCCTCTAAATAACCCCGTAATACCGCCCGTGGCCCGCGAAATCGGGTGACGTAAGCACAAGGCGACCTGGTCGCCGCAGTTTCGGGAATTCGGCCCGTCGGAAAGCAAGGACCCGCAAGGGAACGCGCTTTCCGGCGGGCCGTTGTCATGCGCAATCCGCGCACCGCGGGGGTTTATTGCCGCACCCCTGCAAACACGGCCAATCCGGGCACATGTGTACGGTGTGCCATTAGATTCCGGTGGAAAGGCGCTGACGGCGCCTATCGACCCACCCAGACCGCGAAAGTTGCAGGGCAGGACCAGGTGGCAGAAGACAAGGGCACCAAGCGACTCGTCATCGTCGAGTCGGCGACCAAGGCGCGCAAGATCCAGCCGTACCTGGGCGACGATTACATCGTGGAAGCCTCCGTCGGCCACATCCGCGACCTGCCCCGCAGTGCCGCCGACATCCCCGCCAAGTACAAGAAGGAACCGTGGGCGCGGCTCGGCGTCGACGTGGAGAACGGCTTCAAGCCGCTGTACATGGTGACGCCCGACAAAAAGAAGAAGGTCACCGAACTCAAGCGCCTGCTCGCCGGCGTCGACGAGCTGTACCTCGCCACCGACCCCGACCGCGAGGGCGAGGCCATCGCGTGGCACCTGCTCGAGGTGCTCAAGCCGAAGGTGCCGGTGCGCCGCATGGTGTTCCACGAGATCACCAAGCCGGCCATTCTCGAGGCCGCGAACAACACCCGCGAGCTGGACCAGAACCTCGTCGACGCGCAGGAGGCGCGCCGCATCCTCGACCGCCTGTACGGCTACGAGGTGTCCCCGGTGCTGTGGAAGAAGGTCATGCCGCGCCTGTCGGCCGGCCGCGTGCAGTCGGTGGCCACCCGCGTCATCGTCGAGCGCGAACGCGAGCGCATGGCCTTCGTGTCGGCGTCCTACTGGGACCTCGACGCCGTGCTGGACACCGGCGCCGAGGCCATCGACGCCACCCAGACCCGCCGCTTCAACGCCCGCCTGACCGCCGTCGACGGTTCCCGCGTGGCCGTCGGCCGCGACTTCGACGACCGGGGCCGCCTGAAGAAGCCGGACTCCGTCGTCGTGCTCGACGAGGGCGCCGCCCGCGCGCTTGCCGACGGCCTGGATTCGGCGACCCTCACCGTCTCCGCGGTCGAGGAGAAGCCGTACACCCGGCGCCCGTACCCGCCGTTCATGACCTCGACGCTGCAGCAGGAGGCCGGCCGGAAGCTGCACTACACGTCGGAGCGCACCATGCGCGTGGCGCAGCGGCTGTACGAGAACGGCCACATCACCTACATGCGAACGGACTCGATCACGCTGTCGAAGTCCGGCATCGAGGCCGCCCGCAGCCAGGCCCGCGAACTGTACGGCTCCGAGTACGTGGCCGACGCCCCGCGCCAGTACCAGCGCAAGGTCAAGAACTCCCAGGAGGCGCACGAGGCGATCCGCCCCGCCGGCGAGCGTTTCGCCACGCCGGGCGCCCTGGCCAACGTCCTCGACGCCGAGGAATTCAAGCTGTACGAGCTGATCTGGCAGCGCACCGTCGCCTCCCAGATGGCCGACGCCCGCGGCACCTCCATGAAGGTCACCGTCTCCGGCGAGGCCAAGACCTCCGGTGGCGGCAACGAGGTGGAGTTCTCCGCCACCGGCCGCACCATCACCTTCCCCGGCTTCCTCAAGGCCTACGTGGAGGAATCGCAGCTCAGCGACGGCCGCAAGGTCGCCGACAACGCCGAGCGCCGCCTGCCGCGCCTGTCCGAGGGCCAGCACCTCGACGTGGAGAACGTCACCGCCGAGGGCCACTCCACCAACCCGCCGGCCCGCTTCACCGAAGCGTCGCTGGTGAAGAAGATGGAGGACCTGGGCATCGGCCGCCCGTCGACGTACGCGTCGATCATCAAGACGATCCAGGACCGCGGGTACGTGTACTCCCGCGGCAACGCGCTGGTCCCCTCGTGGGTGGCCTTCGCCGTCGTCGGCCTGATGGAGAGCAACTTCTCCGACCTCGTCGACTACGACTTCACCTCCGACCTGGAGGACGAGCTCGACGAAATCGCCGCCGGCGAAGAGGACGGCACCCGATGGCTGTCCGGCTTCTACTTCGGCGACGCCGATCAGAACGGCTCCGGCAAGGCCGACGCCATCGCCGCGCGCGGTGGCCTGAAGAACATCATCGACGTCAACCTCGAGGCCATCGACGCCCGCCGCGTGAACTCGCTGCACGTCTTCGACGACGCCGACGGCAACCCCGTCGTCGTGCGCGTCGGCCGCTACGGCCCCTACCTGGAGCGCGTGCGCCCCGGAGAGGGCGAGGGCGGCGCCGACCTGGTGCAGCGCGCCAACGTCCCCGAGTCCATGACCCCCGACGAGCTCGACCTGGAGACCGCCGAGAAGCTGCTGGCCATGCCGCAGGGCGGTCGCGAGCTCGGCCCGAACCCGGCCAACGGCCGCATGATCGTGGCGAAGGACGGCCGCTACGGCCCGTACGTCACCGAGGTCGTCACCGACGAGGAGAAGGCCGGCGTCGAGGCGAAGGCCGAGGACATCGTCGCCGAGGAACGCGCCGCCGAGGACAAGCAGCGCGCCGAGGACGGCATGCGCAAGAAGAACTGGGACACCAAGACCGCCGCCAACCAGAAGGCCAAGCGGATCGCCCAGATCATCGAGGAGACCCTCAAGCCGAAGACGGCGTCGCTGTTCCAGTCGATGGAGCCGTCGACGGTGACGCTCGAGGATGCGCTGAAGCTGCTGTCGCTGCCCCGCGAGGTCGGCGTGGATCCGTCGGACAACGAGGTCATCACCGCCCAGAACGGCCGTTACGGCCCGTACCTGAAGAAGGGCTCGGACTCCCGTTCGCTGCAGAACGAGGAGCAGCTGTTCACCATCACGCTCGATGAGGCCCGCCGCATTTACGCGGAGCCCAAGCGCCGCGGCCGCGCCGCCGCGAAGCCGCCGCTGAAGGAGCTCGGCGACAACGACGTCTCCGGCAAGCCGATGACGGTGAAGGACGGCCGCTTCGGCCCGTACGTCACCGACGGCACGACCAACGCGTCGCTGCGCAAGGGCGACAACCCGGAGACGCTGACCGACGCCCGCGCCAACGAGCTGCTGTCCGAGCGCCGCGCCAAGGAAGCCGCCACCGGCGGCCCCGGCGCCCGCAAGACGGCGAAGAAGGCCGCCAAGAAGACGGCCAAGAAGGCGGCGAAGAAGGCGACCCGCAAGACGGCGAAGAAGACCGCCAAGAAGGCGGCGAAGAAGTCGACGTAGGGGCTTTTCCCCTTCCGGCCCGGCGGCCGGCCACCTGCACCGGTGGCCGGCTGCCGTCGTCGATCAGTGGGGCGGCCACCACCGCAGCGTGCGTTAGGAGCGGTCGGCGAGGGTGGCGCGGATGGGGCGGGCCAGCTGCGTCATGTGGGTGCGGCCGCGGAGCTCGACGGACTTCAGGGAGGTCCAGCGGGCCTGCTCGCCCTCGTTGGCCAGGCGCACCGTCGACGCGGTCGCGAGGACCTGGCCGGGGGTGTCCTTGGCCAGTTCGGTGAGGCGGGCGGCCTGGTTCACGGCGTCGCCGATGACGGTGTACTCGAAGCGGTCGTGCGCGCCGATGTGGCCGGCGACGACGCGGCCGGCGGAGACGCCGATGCCGGCGGACAGCTTCAGGTCGCGGAGCTCCTGGCGCAGTTCGCGGGCGGCGGTCAGCGCGTGGCCGGCGGTGTCGTCGAGGGGCAGCGGCGCGCCGAAGACTGCCAGCGCCGCGTCGCCCTGGAACTTGTTGATGATGCCCTTGTTGCGGTGCACGCAGTCGACGACCTTCTCGAAGAAGGCGTTGAGCTCGCGGACGACGACCTCCGGCGAGTTCTGGACGGCGAAGGTGGTCGAGCCGATGACGTCGACGAACAGCACGGCGACGAGGCGGTCCTCGCCGCCGAGTTCGGGCTTCTCCTCGAGGGCCTTGCGGGCGACCTCGGAACCGACGTAGCGGCCGAAGAGGTCGCGGACGCGCTGGCGTTCCTGCAGGCCGCGCATCATCTCGTTGAATCCGGCCTGCAGCACGCCCATTTCGGAGCCGTCGTAAATGGGCACGCGGGTGTCGATGTCGCCGCGGCGGACGCGGTTGACCGCTGCGGTGATGTCGCGGATGGGGTCGACGATGCTCATCGTGGCCAGGGTGGTGCCCACCCAGCCGGTGACCAGCGCCAGCCCGGCGAGGGCGACGATGGTGGGCATGACGTCGGAAAGGTTGTCCGTGAAGTAGCCGAGGCGCTGGGCGAGCAGCACGAGCAGGATGGCGACGACGGGCAGCGCCGAGGTCAGCAGCCACGTCTGGTGCAGGCGCTGGCCGATGGGCGGCTCCAGCGAGGAATCCGGGGCGCGGCGGGCGAGGGCCTCCGCGGCGACGGGGCGGACGAGGCGCTCGGCCATGAGGTAGGTCATCAGCGCGACGATGGCGCCGCCGAACACCGCGGTGATGGTGACCACGAGGCCCAGCCGTGGCGAATGGATCAGCGCGATGATGCCGAACACCAGCACGCCGAGGCCCCAGATCACCCCTCCGAGCAGCGCCTGGTACACGGGGATGCGCATGACCAGGTAGCGGACCCGCCGCGGATCGTGGTGCTCGGGGTTGCGCTGCCAGCGCAGGATCGGCTTGAACAGCAGCCAGGTCGTGGCGATGCCGATGGCCACCGCCGCCACCAGGTACACCACCAGCCCGATGACGGTGGGGCCGGGCAGTTCGGTGAAGCCGGACAGGCCCTCCAGCGGGAGGAGGACGCCCAGGAACAGGCCGACGCCGACCGCTCCGACGAGGTTGCACATGAACACCGCGGCCGCGTAGGCCGGCCACGGCGTACTGCGCAGCCATCGGAGGTTCCTGAACAACCGTTGCATGCCGTCCACCTTAATGATCCGGCCGCGGCGCCGGGCGCGCGCGTAGGTGGTGCGGGGGACCGGTCGCGCGGGGGCGCGGGGCGGGCC
>DUOR01000299.1 GCA_012838715.1 Actinomycetales bacterium | reverse complement strand
CAACCACTCCGGCCAACCGGCGCCGTTCTCGGGGGTCACGGCGCGGGAGGCCAGGACGCGGGGCGACTTGCCCGCGGCCGCGTCCTCCAGGGCCACCTTGGCCAGCATCGACGACAGCATCTCGCCCGGCCCGGGGCCGATGTCCGCGACGAGCACTTCACCGCAGGCGGCGGCCACGGCGTGGGCGCGGCGCATGCCGCCGAAGGTCACGGTCACGTCGGCGGTGACGTGACCGGGCAGGTCCGCCTCGAGGTCGTCGGGGCGGTGGGGGTCTGCGTCCATCGTGGCCTCCGGCCCTGGGAAGGTCTCCCCCGTGTCCGCGGCGACGCCCGAGGGCACGTCGACGGCGAGGACCGGGGTGCGCAGGATGCTGGCCTCGCGGATCAGCCAGGCCGCGTGCTCGCGCAGGGCCCCGGACCCGCCGAGGCCGACGATGCCGTCGACAATCAGCCGGTACCGCTCGTGGATGTCCCGCACCTGGTCGGCGACGTCGTCCCCGCGGACCGTGCCGCCCGCCTCCCGGAACGCCTCCAGCGCCGGCCCGTGGGGGTTGTCGCCGAGGAGGACCGCATCGACGGTCACGCCGTCGGAAAGCAGGGAGGCACCCGCGTACAGCGCATCCCCGCCATTGCCGCCGGACCCGACCAGCAGGAGGACGCCGTCGCCCTCCATGTGGCGGGGCCGTTCGGCGGCGAGCAGCACCCGCGCGGCGTCGGCGACGGCGGAGGCGGCGTGGCGCATCAACTCGTCGGTGGTTCTCTGGGCGTCGAGCAGGGGCTGCTCGGCGCGGCGGATTTCGTCGACTGTGTAGACGGCCTTCATGCCCCGAGGCTACGTCGGTGCCGCCGTAACCGATAGGGGGCGCGAACATCGCGGCCAATCCGCGCCGCGCCCTTGACTGCGACGTCACGTAACAGTGGATGATCGGGTCATGAGGGTTTCCGAGCTGGCCGACGTCGCGGGCGTGTCCGTCCGCACCATCCGGCACTACCACGCGATTGGGCTGATGCCCGTGCCGCCGCGGGCCGGCGCCTGGCGGGATTACGGCGTCGACGACGCCTCCCGGCTGCTGCGCATCCGCGCGCTCGCCGACGCCGGGATCGCCCTGGCCGACATGCCCGCCCACCTCGACGGCGATGCCCCGGTGCCGGACGCCGACGGCCTCGACGCGGCGATTGCCTCCATCGACGAGCGGATCGCCGAGCTGGAGGAGCACCGGTCGCGGTTGGCGAAGCTCCGTGACCAGGCGCTCGACGGTCCCGTCGACGCGCTGCCCCGGCGACTGGCCGCGGTGTACGACGCGATCGAGAAGGAACTCGAGGCCATCGGCAGCCGTCGCGCCCTGACGCTGCTGCGCCGCGAACGCAGGCTCAGCGACATCGCCGTGCGGTTGGGCCACATCGGCGATGACGTCGTCGAGCTGCTCGACCACGCGAACCCGCGGGGCATCGCGGAGTACTACCTGGGCATCGCCGCCCTGGCCGACCCGGGGTGGACCGAGGAACAGGCCCGCGAGCTGGTCGACCGGGGTTTCCGGATGGTGGAGGGCTACGGCGAAATCCCTCCGTCCCTCATCCCCTCGCTGCGCTTCTTCGCCACCAACCGTCCGGCCCGCGCGCTGGTCGTCGCCGCCTACCCGGCGCGCGGCCAACGCCGCTTCGTGGAAATCGCCTTCGAGCGCCTGGCCACCTACATCGAGGAGTACACCCGTGGCTGAATCACCGTCCCGCCCCGACGCCGCGCGCACCGCACCCACCGCGCCCGCCGCGCCCGGACGCCCCGACGCCGCCATCATCGTCCGCGGCCTGACCAAGCGTTTCGGTTCCTTCACCGCCGTCGACGAGCTGGATCTGACGGTGCGCACCGGCACCGTGCACGGGTTCCTGGGGCCGAATGGCGCGGGCAAGTCCACGGCCATCCGGGCGATTCTGGGGATGCTGCGCCCCAACGCGGGCAGCATCGACGTCCTGGGCCACGACCCGACGCGGGACCCGGCCGCCGCGACCCGCCGCGTCGCCTACGTCCCCGGTGACGTCGCCCTGTGGCCGCAGCTGACCGGTGGGCAGGCGCTGGCCACCCTGGCGCGGCTGCGCGATCCGGGCCACGGCGACGATCCCGCGCGCCGCGGGGAACTCATCGAACGTTTCCGCCTGGACACCTCGAAGAAGGTCCGGGAGTACTCGAAGGGCAACCGGCAGAAGGTGATGCTCGTGGCCGCGCTGGCCGCGGACGTCGACGTGCTCGTCCTCGATGAGCCGACCTCCGGCCTGGACCCGCTGATGGAGCGCGAGTTCGCCGCCTGCGTCCGCGAGCGCGTCGACGGCGGCGCCTCGGTCCTGCTGTCCAGCCACATCCTGTCGGAGGTGCAGGATCTCGCCGACGACATCACCATCATCCGCGATGGCCGGCTCGTCGAGTCGGGCCGTCTGCGCGACCTCACGCACCTGCGCGGGTCGCGGGTGGCGGGCACGCTTCCCGACGGCACCCGCCCCGACGACCTCGTCCCCCGCGACGACGTGCCCGCGCGGCTTCGGCAGCTTCTCGACGCCGGTGCGACCGACATCTCCTGCACCGACGCCGACCTCGAGGACGTCTTCCTCGACCATTACGCGGGCGCGGAGACCCGGTCCCGCACGGGGGCGAGCGACCGATGATGCAGCTGGTCCGCCTGTACCTGCGTTCGCGCCGCGGTTTCCTGCTGGCGTGGCTGCTGCCGTTGATTGGACTGATGGCCATCACGGTGCCCGCGTACCGCGCCACGTACCCGGATTCCGCGGAGCTGGAGATGCTCGCGGTGCCCATGCGCGCCAACCTGGGCCTGCGAATGATGTACGGCATCGTCCCGGAACCGTTCACCTTCGGCGCGTTCGCCCAGTGGGAGACGGGCATGTGGTTGGCGCTGCTGGGGTCGGTGATGACGGTGCTGTTGGCCGTGCGCCTCACCCGCGCCGGCGAGGACGACGGAACGCTGGAACTCATCCGTTCCTCCGGCTTGCCGACGCGCGTGCCGACGGCCGCCGCGGCCACCGTCGTCGGCATCGCATCCTTCCTGCTTGGCGCGGGCACGACGCTGGCGCTGCTGTTGTCCAGGTTGTACGTGGAGGATCTTGCGGTCACCGGGGCCATCCTGACCGGCGCGGCAATCACCCTGACCACAGCCGCCAGTGGGGCCGTGGGATTGTGGGTAGCCCAGATTGCGGGTACCACCCGAGGGGCGCGCGGCCTGGGCATGGCGTACGTCGCCGTCGCGTTCGCGGTCCGCGCGTACGCGGACGTCCGCGAAATCGATTGGCTGCGGTGGCTGTCGCCGTTGGGCTGGCGCGACATCGTCAACCCGTACAGCGGGGATCGCGTGTGGCCGCTCGTCGTCATGCTCGTGGTGACGGTGGCGTTGATGGCCGGCGCCGTCGCGGTATCCGGCGCGCGGGACCTGGGTGCGGTGTGGCCGGCCCGCGAGGGGCGCCGCCGGACCGCCGATCGCGATCACCGGGGCCTGAACCCGATGGGCCTGCGCCTGCGCCTGGAGCGCGGCACCCTCATCGGCTGGACCATCGCGATGGCGCTGCTGAGCGTGTTCATGATGGCCATGACCGGCGAGATGGGGGAGCTTCTCGACGCCTCCCCCGGCACCCGGGAGCTCATCGAGATGATTTCCTCCGGCACCTCCATGGAGGCGATCTTCGTGGAAATGCTGTCGGTGATGCTCGGCATCATCCTGTGCGCCGCCGCCATCCAGGTGGCGCTGTCGGCGCACACCGATGAGAAGGAGGGGCTGCTGTCCCTGGAGTGGGCCTCCGGCGGTCGCCGGGCCCGCCCGTTCCTGCTCGCATGGCTGGTGGCCGTGGGGCTCGTCGTCGTGATGTGCGTCATTTCCTCGCCGCTGGGTGCATGGGCGGCGGAACAGTCGTCGGGTGCGGAGGGCATCGGCGGTGATGCAGCGTGGGCCATCGCGGGCAAGGCGCCGGCGGCCATCGCGATGGTGGGTATCGCGGTGGCACTGTCCGCCGCGTTGCCGAAGCTGACCTGGTTGGCGTGGATTCCGTTGGCGGCGTCCGGTTTCCTCAGCTACCTCGGCGGCCTGTTCGAGTTCATCCCCCAGTGGGTGCTGGATGCGTCGATGCTCGCCCAATCACCGCGGCAGCCCGACGGCACCGAGTCCTGGACCGGCACCTTCGTCCTGCTGGCCGTCGGCGTCGGCGGCGCAATCATCGCGGCCGCGCTGGCACAGAAGCGGGACACGCTGGTGTGAGTCAGCGGGGTCAGCCTTGCCCGTTCCGCTTGTCCTTGCCCGGTCTCTGGCCGCCGGGCTGGTTTCCGGCCCCCTTAAAAAGTAGTTTCCTGGCTTCCGGGAAAGTGATCAGGAAAGCTGCGCCGATTACCGCGGCAACCAGGGCGATGATTCCCAGGGACAAATCGATGCCGGAGAACGCGATTCCCACAATCAGGACCACCGCGGCGAGGCCGAAAACCAAGATGCGGTAACCGTCCCGGGTATCCGACTTGTCGTCCTCGAGCGGTTTCACCGAAGTATGCCCGGGTGCCGCGGCGGGTGCGCTCGCGGTTCCGCGCATCGTGCTACCGGACCCAGCATAACCTGAGGTCCCGAGCTTCTGCGCCGAAGCCTTGGGACGCACCGGCGGGGCACCCGTGATTTCCCGATAGGGATCGGGGTTAGCCTGATCCCTCCTCATTGAGGCATACATGGCTGAAGAGTTCTCCTGGGGATATCCCGAAGAATGCCGTTGAGCACCGGCTGCCGGCGCGGGGCCCGCCACCAAGCCACCGGAGGTTGCCGCTGACTCGGGGTTGGACTCGGCAGTCCCTGCGCGTCGCACCGACCCGGAACTACCGGACGCACCGGCATCCTCCGGCTGCACCCACGCAACGGTTTCCGACAGCACGTCCTCCGCACGCCGCACCGGACCCATCAACGCACCACGGCAAACCACCGTCTTCGGATCATCCAGCGTCGCCACCCGGCACAACTCCGACAGCCGCTCCTGGATCATCGGAATCCGCGACGACCCACCGGTCAAATACACCGGTACATCGGACCCGCGCCGAATGCCGGCATCCAACAACGTCGCCCGGGCAAGGTTCATCGCCCGGTCCACATCCGGGGCAATCAGCTCCTCGAACTCACCGCGGGTCAACTGCACGATGGACTCGCGCCCCCGTGCGGCAACGGTGATGGTCGCCCGGGGCACATCGGAAAGAATCTCCTTCGCCTGCCGGATCGAACGGTCCAGAGCAATCGACGCAGACACGCCGCCCGCCCGGAACGCCTCCAGCGTTTCCCGATCGTTTTCCTCCAGGTGGGCCAATACCCAGTCCCGGATACGGGCGTCGATCGTCCTGCCGCCCAGGGAATTGTCACCGCGCGCCGCGATAACCTGGAGCGCGCCCTGCCCGCCCGGGGTAAGCACCGCCACGTCCAGGGTGCCGCCACCGAGGTCAAACACGGCGGCCATCTCGCCCTGCTTCAGGGGACGGGCCGAGGAGTACCAGTACGTCGCCGCCCGCGGCTCCGACACGAGCGACACCCGCGACCGTTCGATCCCCGCGGCCTCAGCCGACTCAATCAACCGCTCCAGCTCCACCTGCCCCCAGGCCTCCGGGTGGGTGAGCACCAGGTTGGGCGGCTTATCGCCATCGGCCAGTCGGGACGCTCGGGCGATGATGTCCGACAACACGGCGCCGATGACCTCGGGCACCTTGTGCTCGCTGCCCGCCAGATGCAGCGACGGCGCGGTGATGGCGCGCTTGGGTTCCGGGAAAAACCCGCCCGGCTGGGCCTCCGCCTGATGCAGGGCGGCCACACCGACGCTGAAGCCGTAGTCGTCGCTGAGCACCGCCGACGGCATCAGGTTGCCGTAATGCGACAACGGCACCACTTGAACCGAGCCGTCACTCGCCCGGGCGGCCGCCGAATTGGATGTCCCGAAATCAATCGCCAAACGCCAACCCGACACCGACAACGCCCTTTCCTGGCCCACTTATTAACCCGATTAGCTTAACAATCCGCCATCGGACCCACGCCCCGGACGAACACCGCACACCCCCAAATAAAGGCCCTTCCAGAAGGCCGCGCCCCGCGGTTCACGCCGGAATCACTGCGGCCCCGGCATCACCGCGCACACCGGGACGCCGCCGCCCCAACGAAAAAGCCGGGGCCCACCCGTCGGAAAGCGACGGATGGGCCCCGGCCGGAAAGCGGGCGGAAAACTACTCCACGGTGACGGACTTGGCCAGGTTGCGCGGCTTGTCGATGTCCTCGTTGCCGCACTGGCGGGCGATCTCCGCGGCCAGGAACTGCATCGGGATGGTGGACAGCAGCGGCTGCAGCAGCGTCGCGGTCTCGGGGATCTCGATGAGGTAGTTGGCGTACGGGCGGACCGTCTCGTCGCCTTCCTCGGCGATGACGATGGTCTTGGCGCCGCGGGCGCGGATCTCCTGGATGTTGGAGACGATCTTCGAGTGCAGCACCGCGCGGCCCTTCGGCGAAGGCACCACGACGACGACCGGAAGGTCCTCCTCGATGAGGGCGATCGGGCCGTGCTTCAGCTCGCCGGCGGGGAAGCCCTCGGCGTTGATGTACGCGAGCTCCTTGAGCTTCAGCGCGCCCTCCAACGCCACCGGGAAACCGACGTGGCGGCCGAGGAACAGCATGGTCGGGATGGCGCCCAGCTCGCGGGCGATGTCGTAGACCTGCTCCTGCATCTCCACGACCTGCGCGACCTTGTCCGGGATGGCCTCCAGCTCGCGGAATTCGCGGGTGACCTCGTCGGGGTACTTGGTGCCGCGGGCCTGCGCCAGCGCCAGGCCGACGAGGTAGTTGGCGGTGACCTGCGCCAGGAAGGACTTCGTGGCGGCGACGCCGATTTCCGGGCCGGCGTGGGTGTACAGCACGGCGTCGGACTCGCGCGGAATCTGCGCGCCGTTGGTGTTGCACACCGCCAGGACGCGGGCGCCCTGCGACTTGGCGTGGCGCACGGCCTCCAGGGTGTCGGCGGTCTCGCCGGACTGGGAGATGGCCACGACCAGGGTCTGGCGGTCCAGCACCGGGTCGCGGTAGCGGAACTCGGAGGCCACCTCGATTTCGACGGGGATGCGCACCCAGTGCTCGATGGCGTACTTGGCCAGCAGGCCGGAGTGGTAGGCGGTGCCGCAGGCGACGACGAACACCTTCTCGATGTCGCGCAGGTCCTGGTCGGTGAGGCGCTGCTCGTCGAGGACGATGCGGCCGTCGACGAGGCGGCCGGCGAGGGTGTCGCGCACGGCGGCGGGCTGCTCGTGGATTTCCTTCAGCATGAAGGAGTCGTAACCGCCCTTTTCGGCGGCCTCGAGGTCCCAGTCGATGGTGAAGGGGCGGCCGTCCTGCTCGACGCCGTCGAAGCCCATGATCTTGTAGTCGTCGGCGGTGATGACCACGACGTTGTCCTGGCCCAGCTCGACGGCTTCCTTCGTGTGGGCGATGAACGCCGCGACGTCGGAACCGAGGAACATGCCGGTCTCGCCGACGCCCACGATCAGCGGGGTGGAGCGGCGCGCGGCGATGATGGTGTCCGCGTGGTCGGCGTGGGTGAACAGGAGGGTGAACGCGCCCTCGAGGCGGTTCAGCACCGCCAGGGCGGAGGCCTCGAAGTCGCCGGCGGTGCCGGAGGCGTCGTCGCCGTTGTAGGCGCGGGCCAGCAGGTGGCAGGCGACCTCGGAGTCGGTTTCGGAGGACAGTTCCACGCCGGCGTCCTCCAGCTCGGCGCGCAGCGAGGCGAAGTTCTCGATGATGCCGTTGTGGACGATGGCGACCTTGCCGTCGAAGGAGACGTGCGGGTGCGCGTTCGCGTCCGTCGGCCGCCCGTGGGTGGCCCATCGGGTGTGGCCGATGCCGGTGGTGCCCGCGAACGTTTCGCGCCCCACCTGGTCGAGCTCCGCCTCAAGGTTGGCGAGCTTGCCGGCCTTCTTTTCCACGTTGACCGAGCCTGCCCCGTCGAGCACCGCGATGCCCGACGAGTCGTAGCCCCGGTACTCCATTCGACGCAGCGCCTCGACCGCGATGTCGAGCGCCGGCTCGCGTCCCACGTATCCCACGATTCCGCACATGGGCAACAGGATAACCTTCACCACCCGTTTCCAGCGCATCGCCGGTGGGGTAACGGCGGTTGTCCTGGGGCGCGGGGCCGCGGGTGTGGTCGCCGCCACGCTTTCCGACGCGCCGGGGACCCCTTTTCCTTATATTTCCCGCGGCCCGCGGCGGCCGGCTTTCGCCGGTGGCCGGCGCACGGGGACCCGGTGGTTCGGCGCGCGGCCCCGGTGAATCGGGGCGCGGAAACCCGGTGGTTCGGCGTTCGGCCCCGGTGAATCGGGGCACGCGTTTCGCGCCGCTTGGCCACACGGCGTTCACCGATGCCGATATGCTGGCCACGTGGCTAATCTCAAGACCCTCGTCTCGAACCTGTCCAAGCGTGGACCGCACCGTGTCCTGGTCGGCGACCTTTCCTACGTCGGCCTGCCCGGCGTGGTGTACACGCCCGCCAAGGGCAAGGGCCTGCCGGGCATCGCCTTCGGCCATGATTGGCGTTCCCCGGTGGAGGATTACCACGCCACCCTGCGCCACCTGGCGTCCTGGGGCATCGCGGTGGCCGCCCCGAACACGGAGAACGGGTTTATCCCCGATCATCGCGGCCTGGCCAACGACCTGGAGACCGCCATCCAGATTCTGGCGGGCGTGCGCCTGGGCGCCGGTGAGATTTCGGTGTCCCCCGCGAAGCTCGGTTTCGCCGGGCACGGCATGGGCGCGGGCGCCGCGGTGCTGGCCGCCGCCGGCCGCGGCAACACCAAGGGCGTCGCCTGCGTTTACCCGGCCGATACCGCCCCGT
>DUOR01000298.1 GCA_012838715.1 Actinomycetales bacterium | reverse complement strand
GGCGGCGCCCTCCTCGCGATCGGGGGAGACGCCGATGCCGATGGCCCAATCCCCGGCGGCGAGCAGGGCGAGGGTCAGGGTCGTGACGGACACCGCGTCCCGCGGCGTGGCCACCAGCTCCTCGATGCCGGCGACGGCGACCTCCCCGACGCCCTCCAACCGCGACAGCGCGCCGGCCGACGCGCGCACGTGATCGGCGCGACGGGTCGAGCGGCCCCGGTACCGGGCATGAACGGCGAACATGCCCGAAGTCTACCGCGCACCCTTGACTTCACCCGGGACCGGCATCCGCGAGTCGATGAGCAAACCCACCAGGCCGAGGACGACGAGGGCGCCCGTGACGATCAGGAAGCGCCAGTCCGCGCCGCCGGCGATGGCGTCGCCGAGGACGACCGTGGCAATCGTGCCCGGGGCCGAACCGACGACCGTCGCGAAGAAAAACTGCGGCACCCGGATCGACGACAGCGCGCACGCGTAATTGAGGGGCGCGAAGGGGATGGCGGCGATCATGCGCATCGAGGTCACGGCCAGCCAGCCGCGCCGCTCCAGGCGGTCGTCGAGGCTGCGCAGGCGCGGGTACCGGTCCAGGAAACCCCGCGCCCAATCACGCGCGAAGAACCGCACCACCGTCAGGGACACCAGCGCCGACACCGCGGTGGCGGCGCTGGCCAGCAGGATGCCCGGGCCAATCCCGAAGAAAACCCCCGCCGACAACGTGAACACGGTGCGGGGCACCGGCAACTGCGTGAAACCGACGTACGCCGCGAAGAACACCGCGAAGAACCACGGGCCCGTCGCATCCGCCCACGCCCGGATGTCCGCCATGTCCGGCACATCCGCCACCCACAGCACCACTGCCGACGCAACCATCAACGCCGCCAGGATCAGCGGCCGCGGCGGCACCCGGCGCCACCACGGACGACGGGAACGCCGCGGGGAGGCCGCCGAATCGGCGACTCGCGCGGCGCCGGAATCACGTTCGGGAAGGGTCACCCGGCAGAGGCTACCCCTCCGGCCTGGCCAAACGGCACGCCACGCCCCGCACCATCCGCCACTGCGGGGGTGACGCACGCGTACCGACGCAATTCGGTTCAGCGCACATCATTAAGCTGGATTCGTGACCGGACGCCGCCCGGTAGCGCCCACGCGCCACCAGTCGTGACCGGTTCCGAACAACTGGAAAACGCCATTAGCCCCCGGCACCGTCCGGCCCTCCCGGGAACGCCCGCGACCAGGCCGAACGACCACCGGGGGTGGCGCATGACACGCAAGGGAGAAGGTCCGCCGTGACTGACCGAACGGCCCCCAATGCCGCCGGGACCGAGCTTCCGCCGAGCTTCGAGGACGAACAGTCCTCCTGGCTTAAGGCCGTCGCCGGGGTTTTTGCCCGGGTGCGGAAGCAGGACGTCGCCGACGTGCCACTGGACGTCTGGAAGAACCTGATCAAGACCACGTACGACGGGGTGGACGTTCGTCCGCTGTACACCCGCGCGGACGATTTGGCGGAGGCCCCGGCCCCCGGCCTTTTCCCGTTCACCCGCGGCGCCCGTCTCAATGACGCGGACAACGCCGGCTGGGGCGTGCGCGAGACCTTCGGCCGCGAAGGTTCCGTCGACGCCAAGGAGGTCAACGAGGCCATCCTCAACGCCCTCACCAACGGCACCACCGCCATCCGCCTGGACCTGCGCAACGGTCTCGGCGCCGATGACGTGGCCGCCGTCCTGAAGGACGTGTACCCGGAGCTGGCCCCGATTTCGCTGCAGGCCGGCTCGCAGCTGCCCGCCGCCCTGGACGCCCTCAACGCGTACCTCGACGGCGCGGACGTGAAGGACCCGGCGAACCTGGAGATTGAGCTGTCGGCCTCGCCGCTGACCAGCCTCTACACCGGCGCCGACGACGTCGAGCTGGACAAGGCCGTCGAGATGGCCGTCGAGGCCGCGAAGAAGCCGGGCACCGTCCGCACCTTCCTGGTCGACGGCGTCGCCTTCGCCAACATGGGCGCCACCGACTCGCAGGAGATCGGCCTGGCCCTCGCCGTCGGCGTCGCGTACCTGCGCGCCATGACGGACGCCGGCCTGAGCACCGAGGAGGCGCTGAACCAGATCGCGTTCCGCTACTCGGCCACCGACGATCAGTTCAACACCATCGCGAAGTTCCGCTCCGCCCGCGAGCTGTGGGCGCGCGTCGCCGAGGTCGCCGGCGCCCCGGGCCTGGGCTCCGCCCCGAACCACGCCGTCACCGCCCCGGTGATGTTCTCCCAGCGTGACCCGTGGGTGAACATGCTCCGCGCCACCGTCGCCGCGTTCGCCGCGGGCGTCGGCGGCGCCACCACCGTCGAGGTGCTGCCGTTCGACGCCGCCATCAAGGGCGGCCAGCCGGGCGTGTCGCGCACCTTCGCGTCGCGCATCGCCCGCAACACCAACCTCCTGCTGCTGGAGGAGTCGCACCTCGGCTTCGTCGCCGACCCGGCCGGCGGTTCCTACTACGTGGAGGAACTGACCGACAAGCTGTCCGAGAAGGCCTGGAAGGTCTTCACCGACGTGGAGGCCTACGGCGGCATCGAGACCGCCGCCGACCGCGTCCGCGAGGACATCGACGCCGCCTACGAGGCGCGCCGCGCCGACATCGCGCACCGCCGCACCAAGGTGACGGCCATCAACGAGTTCCCGAACCTGGCCGAGGCGCCGCTGCCGAAGGAGGCCCGCGGGGCCGACGAGCGCGTCCGCCGCTGGGCCGCGGACTTCGAGGAGCTGCGCAACCGCTCGGACGACTACCTGTCCGAGCAGGGCCGCCGCCCGCAGGTGGCGCTGCTGCCGCTGGGCCCGCTGGCCCAGCACAACGTGCGCACCGGCTTCACCGCCAACCTCATGGCTTCGGGTGGCATCGAGGTCATCAACCCGGGCCAGGTCGTGCCGGGTGAGGCCACCTTCACCGAGACGGCGCAGGCCGCGTCGATCGTCGTCGTCTGCGGCACCGACAAGGAGTACGCCGCGTCGGGCGCCGACGCCGTCAAGGCGGCCCGCGAGGCCGGCGCCACCGAGGTGCTGCTCGCCGGCCCGGAGAAGCTGTTCGCCGACGCCGAGGGCGATGCCCGCCCGGACGGTTTCCTGACCATGAACATCGACGCCGTCGCGGAGCTCTCGCGGCTGCTGAACTCCCTGGGAGCGTGAACGGACAAATGAGCACCATCCCCAGTTTCGCGGACGTGCCGCGGACCCCGGAAGCGGACGGCGCACCCGCCGCCGCCCCGGAAGCGACCACTTCGGCGGACCACGCCAACGAGACGTGGACCATCCCCGAGGGCATCGACGTCAAGCGGGTCTACGAGCGCGCCGACCGTGAGGCGGCGGCCGCCGAGGGCCACCCCGTGGATTCCTTCCCGGGCCTGGCCCCGTTCATGCGTGGCCCGTACCCGACGATGTACACCAACCAGCCGTGGACGATTCGCCAGTACGCCGGCTTCTCCACCGCGGCCGAGTCGAACGCGTTCTACCGCCGCAACCTGGCCGCCGGCCAGAAGGGCCTGTCGGTCGCCTTCGACCTGGCGACGCACCGCGGCTACGACTCGGACAACCCGCGCGTCACCGGTGACGTCGGCATGGCCGGCGTGGCCATCGACTCCATCTACGACATGCGCCAGCTGTTCGACAGCATCGACCTGGGCGGCGTGTCGGTGTCCATGACCATGAACGGCGCGATTCTCCCGGTGATGGCGATGTACATCGTCGCCGCCGAGGAGCAGGGCGTGCCCACCGAGGAGCTGCGCGGCACCGTGCAGAACGACATCCTCAAGGAGTTCATGGTCCGCAACACCTACATTTATCCGCCGAAGCCGTCGATGCGGATTATTTCGTCCATCTTCGAGTACACCTCGCTGAAGATGCCGAAGTTCAACTCCATCTCGATTTCCGGCTACCACATCCAGGAGGCCGGCGCGACGGCCGACCTGGAGCTGGCCTACACGCTTGCCGACGGCGTGGAGTACATCCGCGCCGGCCTCGAGGCGGGCCTGGACATCGACAAGTTCGCCCCGCGCCTGTCCTTCTTCTGGGGCATCTCGATGAACACGTTCACCGAGATCGCCAAGCTGCGCGCCGGCCGCATCCTGTGGGCCGAGCTGGTGGCGAAGTTCGATCCGAAGAACGACAAGTCGCGTTCGCTGCGCACCCACTCGCAGACCTCGGGTTGGTCGCTGACCGCCCAGGACGTGTACAACAACGTCGCCCGCACCTGCATCGAGGCGATGGCCGCGACGCAGGGCCACACCCAGTCGCTGCACACCAACGCGCTGGATGAGGCGCTGGCGCTGCCGACCGACTTCTCGGCGCGCATCGCCCGCAACACCCAGCTGCTGCTGCAGCAGGAGTCGAACACGGTCCGCCCGGTCGACCCGTGGGCGGGTTCGTACTACATCGAGTGGCTGACCAACGAGCTGGTCAAGCGCGCCCGCGCGCACATCGAGGAGGTCGAGGAGGCCGGCGGCATGGCCGAGGCCACCGTCGAGGGCATCCCGAAGCTGCGCATCGAGGAGTCCGCGGCCCGCACCCAGGCCCGCATCGACTCGGGCCGCCAGGCCCTCATCGGCGTGAACAAGTACCAGGTCGACGAGGACGAGGAGATTGAGGTCCTCAAGGTCGAGAACACGCGCGTGCGCCAGGAGCAGAACGAGAAGCTCCAGCGCCTGCGTGCGGAGCGCGACGAGGAGGCGGCCCAGACCGCCCTGCGCGCCCTGACCGACGCGTGCCGCAACCCGGGCGACCCGGGGGACCTGGACAAGAACCTCCTGAAGCTCGCCGTGGACTGCGCCCGCGCGATGTGCTCCATCGGCGAGATTTCGGACGCCATGGAAGACGTCTTCGGCCGCCACCAGGCCGAGATTCGCACGCTGTCCGGCGTGTACAAGGATGAGGTGGGCAAGGAGGGCACCGTGTCCAACGTTGCCAAGGCCATCAAGATGGCCGACAAGTTCGAGGCCGAGGAGGGTCGCCGCCCGCGCATCTTCCTGGCGAAGATGGGCCAGGACGGCCACGACCGCGGTCAGAAGGTCGTCGCCTCCGCGTACGCGGACCTGGGCATGGACGTCGACGTGGGACCGCTGTTCCAGACGCCGGAGGAGGCCGCGAAGTCCGCGGTCGACGCCGACGTGCACGTCGTGGGCGTGTCCTCGCTGGCGGCCGGCCACCTGACGCTGGTGCCGGAGCTGCGCTCCGAGCTGGCGAAGCTGGGCCGCGAGGACATCATGGTGGTCGTCGGCGGCGTTATCCCGCCGGGCGATTTCCAGGAGCTTTACGACGCCGGCGCCGCGGCGATTTACCCGCCGGGCACCGTGATCGCGGATGCCGCGATCGACATGATCGAGAAGCTCTCGGCCGACCTGGGCCTGGACGTTTCGGTCGAGGACGAGGCCTAGGGGTTTCGTCCGGCCCCGCCCGCGCCCGCGGGCGGGGTGGTTGACACGGTTTTCGCGGGGCGGCTTCGGTCGCCCCGCGAGCCGTATCGGCCCCGGCGTGACGTGCTCCATGGTCGGCGGCGGTTGTTCCGCCGCCGTGACCATGGTGTTCGTGGCATCGGGGACGAACGAGGGTAAAGAGGAGACATGACCGGCTTTCTCGAGGAAAACCTGGGCACGCTGCAGACCACCGCGGGCACGGTGGTGGAGGGCCGCACGGCCGTGGCGCCCGAGGTTGTGCGCAAGATGCGGCGTCGCATCGACGTCGACAAGCTTTTCGAGGGCGTGCGGGAGGGGAACCGCACCATGCTCGCCCGCGCCATCACCCTGCTGGAGTCGACCGCGCCGGCGCACCGCGTGCTGGCGCAGGAGCTGCTGGTGAAGTTGCTGCCGTTCTCCGGTGACGCGATGCGCATCGGTTTGACGGGCGTTCCGGGCGTGGGCAAGTCCACGACCATCGAGAGCCTGGGCATGCACCTCATCGAGAAGGGCCACAAGGTGGCGGTGCTGGCCATCGACCCGTCGTCGACGAAGACGGGCGGTTCGATTCTGGGCGACAAGACCCGCATGGCGAAGTTGTCGGCGGCGGACAACGCGTTCATCCGGCCGTCGCCGTCGGCGGGCACGCTCGGCGGCGTGGCGAAGGCGACCCGCGAGTCGATGGTGGTGCTGGAGGCCGCGGGCTACGACGTGGTGATCGTCGAGACCGTCGGCGTCGGCCAGTCCGAGGTGGCGGTGGCGCAGATGGTGGACACCTTCGCGTTCCTGGCGCTGGCGGGCGCGGGCGACCAGTTGCAGGGCATCAAGAAGGGCGTGCTGGAGATGGCGGACGTCATCACCATCAACAAGGCCGACGGTGCGAACCAGCGCCCGGCCAAGCGCGCCGCCCGTGACCTGTCGACGGCGATGAAGATGGTCCGCCCGAAGGATTCGCTGTGGATGCCGCCGGTGCTGACGATGTCGGCGCTGGAGCATGACGGCGTGGACAAGTTCTGGGACGCCATCATGGAGCACCGCGACGCCATGATTGCGGCCGGCCAGTTCAACGAGAACCGCGCGAACCAGCAGGTCAACTGGATGTGGTCGATGGTCCACGAGACGATGCTGCAGCGGCTGAACACCGACGCGTCGGTGATCGAGGCCCGCGGCCTGGTCGAGGGGCAGCTGCGCGAGGGCCAGATCACCGCGACGATGGGCGCCGAGCGCATCCTCGAGGCCTTCGACGGCGGCCGCCTGCTCGGCGGGGACGCCGGTTCCTGACGGGGAGTCGCATGGCACCCCGGCTGGCCCTCGACATCGGCGCGACGACCGTCACCGCGCGTTTGCGCGGCCCCGATGGCGGTACGGCGTGCGTGTTCTTCGACGGTGAGCCGTGGTGCCCGTCGGCGGTCTGCTTCGAGGCACCCGGCTCCGGCTCGGGGGCGCGGGCGGGCC
>DUOR01000297.1 GCA_012838715.1 Actinomycetales bacterium | reverse complement strand
GCGGGCCGCCGGCAGCAGCGCCGCCCTGTTCACGGCGCGGGCGCTGGTCACCCGCACCCGGTTCTTCGTGTCGCTCGTCCTGTTCATCCCGGTGCTGGCGCTGTCGTTGAACGTGGCGTGGCAGTTCCCCGGCTGGCAGTGGCTGGCCGCGGCGCTGTCGACGGTCGTGGCGCTGTGGGGCGGCTGGCCCTTCCACCGGGCGATGGCGGCGGCCATGCGCCGCCAGATGTCCGCCCTCGACGGCGCATCCAGCGTGGCCATCATCGCCGCGTGGCTGTGGTCGATGGGGGAGCTGGTGCTCGGTGACGCTGGCCGCATCGGCTTCACGACGTCGCCGACGTGGTTCGCCTTCACCTACGACCGGGCCTCCCCGGCGGAGTTGTTCTTCGACGTCGCCTGCGGCGTGACGGTGCTGCTGCTCGGCGGCCGCCTGGCCACCCGCTACAACCGCATCCGCACCGGCGCGATGCTGGACATCCTGCGGATCCCGGCCGAACGCCAGGTGACGGTGGTGCGCAAGGCCGGCAAGTCCGGTTCCCCGGAGAAGCTGCGCGTGCCCATCGCGGAACTGCGCATCGGCGAGGACGTGGAGGTCCCGCCGGGGCAGGTCATCCCGGTCGACGGCATGGTCGTCGGCGGTGCCTCGATGGTCGACGCCCGCGCCGTCGGCGGCGACGCCGAACCGCAGCAGGCGAAGGTCAACTCCCGCGTGTGGGCGGGGTCGCTGAACCTGGACCAGCGGCTGAAGGTGCGCGTCGCCCGCACGGGCTCGCAGACCCGCGCCGCCGCCATCCAGCGCTGGGTCCAGACCGCCATCCGGGAGGAGGACGACGCGCACCAGATCGCGGTGCGCTCGGCGTCCCTGCTGGTGCCGTGGGTCATGGTGCTCGCGCTGGTGGCGTTCGCCATCTGGTGGCTGGTGTCCGGCGCGGCGGGCGGCGCGATGTCGGTCGCGCTGGCCATGCTCGTCGGCATCGCACCCGTCGCCCAGGCCATGTCGACGTCGACGGCGCTGCGGATCGGCATCCTCGGCGGCGCGAACCGCGGTCTGCTGCTGCGCGGCGCGGACACGTTCCACAATCTGGCGCAGGCGGATTCGGTCCTGTTCAACCGGGTGGGCACCCTGACCCAGGGCGAGATGCACGTCCTCGACGTCGCCGCGGCGGAGGGCGAGAACGCCGAACTGGTGCTGCGCGTCGCCGGCGCGCTCGTCGTGGAGAGCGACCATCCGGTGTCCATGGCCGTCGTCCGCGCCTGCCGCGTCTCCCGCGACCAGGACACCGGCGGCGACATCCCGCACTGGATCGACGTCAGCCACCCGGAGATCACCGAGGACGGCGCGTTCGTCGGCCAGGTGGAGCTGCCGGTGCGGACCTCCGACGGCCAGATGGAGAACCGCATGGTGGAGGCGCGGCTGTGGCGCCCCCGCGACATGTCGGCGCTGGACGAGCACATGGCCGTCGCCGCGCTGGCCGGCGGCACCCCGCTGGTGCTCAGCTGGCGCGGCCGGGTGCGCGGCGTGATCACGGTGGGCGACGACATCAAGCCCGACGCCGTCGACGCCGTCGACGCGCCCGAGGACATGGACGTGGACACCGTCATGATCACCCGCGACCCGTACCCGGTGGCCCGCCGTTTCGCCGACCGCATCGGCATCGCCCGCGTCCTGGCCGGCATCACCCAGAACCGCAAGCCGGCGGCGGTCCGCGGGCTGCGCGTCGGCGGCGAGACCGTCGTGATGGTCGGCGGCCCCGACGTGGCCGCCTGCCTGCGGACCGCCGACGTCGGCG
>DUOR01000296.1 GCA_012838715.1 Actinomycetales bacterium | reverse complement strand
GGGTGTGGCTGCCGCCGTTGCCCGCGCGCACGCCGCTTGCCGACGTCGCCGATTCGGCCGCCGGCCCGTTGCGCGCGGTCGTGGGCCTCGTCGACAAGCCCGCGCTGCAGCGGCAGGACCCGTATCTGCTGGATCTGTCGGGCACGGGCGGGCACGTCGCCATCGTCGGTGCGCCGCGGTCCGGCAAGACGACGGCGGCCCGCACCCTGGTGGCCTCGCTGGCGTTGACCACCCCGGCGGCCGCGCTGCACGTCCACGTCATCGATTACGGGGCCGGCGGTCTCGCCGACGTGGCCGCGCTGCCGCATGTGGCGTCGGTGGCCCACCGCGGCGACGTCGAAAAGCTGCATCGGGTGGTGTCGGCGGTGTCGGGCGACATCGCGCGGCGGGAGGAGCTGTTCCGCGAGCGCGGCTGGCATTCACCGGCGGCGGCGCGGGCCGCGGGCGTGCCCGACGTGCTTCTGGTCGTCGACGGGTGGCCGGCGTTGCGCCAGGAGCACCTCGACCTCGCCGATCGGGTGCAGGCCATGCTTTCCGACGGCCTGTCCGTCGGCGTCCACGTCGCCCTGACCGCGCACCGGTGGACCGAGTTGCGGCCCGCCGTCCGGGATTTGCTGGGCACGCGGGTGGAGCTGCGGCAGGCGGAGGCGATCGATTCGGTGGTCGATCGCAAGGCCGCGAAGCTGGTTCCGGAGTCACCCGGGCGTGGTTTGGCGCCCGACGGGTGCGCGGTGCTCATCGCGGATTCCGGGGCCGCCGAGATCCACGACATCACCGGGGTGTGCCGTACCCGCGGCGATGAGCCCGTGCCACCGCTGGAGCTGCTGCCCAGGCGCATCGGTTGGGCGGAGGCCGAGGGCGCGGTCGGTCTGGACGAGGAGAACCTGGCCCCGGTGCGTTTCGACCCGGAGCGCGAACGCCACCTGATGGTCTTCGGTTCGGCTGGGTCCGGGCGCACCACGACCCTGCGGACCGTGGCGGCGCTGCTGCTGGCGTCCCGGCCGCAGTTGAAGTTCCTGGTCATCGACTACCGGCGCGGCCTGATGGAACTGGTGCCGCAGGACCGTTTGGCCGGGTACGCGGGGTCGCCGGCGGTGGCCGCGCCGATGGTGGCGGAACTGGCGACGGCACTGCGGTCCCGGCTGCCGGGCCCGGACATCACCCCCGCGCAGCTGCGGGCCCGGGACTGGTGGGATGGCCCGGACATCGCGATTCTCGTCGACGACTACGACCTCGTCGCCGGCGCCCGCGGCAATCCGCTGGCCCCGTTGGCCGAGTTCATCCCGCATGCCGCGGATATCGGGCTGCACGTCGTCGTCGGCAGGCGAATCGGCGGGGCCCTGCGCGCGCTGCACGATCCGGTGCTCGGCGCGGTGAAGGACCAGGGCGCGACGGCGCTGATCCTCGACGGAACGCGTGACGACGGGCCGCTGCTCGGGGTGAAGCCGGTGCAGCGGCCGCCGGGGCGCGGCAGTTGGGTCGTGCATGGCCGGGCCCCGCGGGTGGTGCAGGTCGCCGCGCCGCCGGGCACATTCGACGAGGCGTCCGCCGCGAAGGAGCCGGCCGGTGAATGACACGGCAAGCACCATGATCTCCGCCGACGCCACCCTGCACCTGTGGGGCCCGGCCGCCGTCGAACCCGATGCCTTCGACCGGGTCATCGCCGCGCACCGGGCCCGGCATGCCGGCCGCGCGCCGCAGTTGGCGGTCACCCCCTCCTATTGGGGCGGACGGCGCCGCGAGCTTCTCGCGCGCGCATTGCTGGGGCAGGGCGCCGACGCCGGCATCACGGACATCGCCACGCAACTGCTGGCCGCGGAGCCGCCCGTCGCCGCGCACACGATTCTGGTGGAGCTCGAACCGGGCCGGATGTGCGTCTCCCGCCTCGATTTCGGCGCCGGCACCACCACGTGCCGGCTGACCCACCGCACCGGCGACAGGTTGGCCATCATCGCTGACCTCACCGCGGAGCTGCTTGCCGACGACGGCCCGACCGACGACGTCGAATACATCGTCACCGGGGACGACGGCGTTTTCGCGGGGCTCCGCCGCCGCGGGCACCTGGTGTTCCCCGTTCCCGAACCGGAGCTGCGGCGAATCCGGAGCGGGGAGCGGGGTTCGGCACCGGACGAGGCATTGGGCGATGCCCGGGATTACGGAACCACCGCGCCGGAAACTTGGGATTCGGGCGGTGGCGTCGGCGCCAACGGCGTCGAAGCCGACGGATCGGGCGCCAACGACTCCATCCGCGCCACGCATCCGGCGGCCGGGCGCGACCCGGGCGTCGCACCGATTCTCGACGTCACGGAGCTGCGGAGGCGGGCCAGGGATGTGGAGGAAGCGTCGGCAAGCAAGAAATTGCGCGCACCCGTCGGGGTGGCGGCCGGGGCGCTGGTGATCGTGGGGTTCGTGGCCGTCACCGCAATCCTGGGCAGCGGGCCGGCCGGGCCACGCGACGACGGCGGCATCGCGGCCGCCGGAATCGCGGAATCCGGGACCGGCGGAGCTGACCCGGGCGGAGGCGCCGCCGTCGAAGCGGGGGAGGAATCGGGTGAGGAATCAGGTGGCGAGTTGGGCGAAGGATCGGGCGAGGAATCGGGCCGCGACGGGCTCGGGGAACCGGATCGGGAATCCGGCGGGGACGAGGTCGGTCATGTGCTGCGGGCCAACGGAATCCAGGTGACGCTGCCGCCGGACTGGGAGGTCGACGCGGGGGCGCGGCCCGACGGGCTCGTTGCGGTCAACGGTGGGCGGATGCGGATTCTGGCCATCGCGACGCCCGTGCCGGAGGGCACGCCGCTGGAGGATCTCGCCGCGAGCATCGGCACCCGGGCGGCCGCGGACCCGACGGCGGACCGGGTGCGCCGCGAACTCGTCGAAGGCATCGACGTGGTGACGCACGAGGAACGGCCCGGCGACGGCACCGTCGTGTACTGGCAGCACCGGATCGTCGGACCATGGCAGCTGTCCGTCGGCTGCCAATGGCGCGACCCGACGATTCCGCAGCACCGGCCCATCTGCGGGCAAGCGCTGCGCAGCGTGGGAGTGGCGGAGAACGCGTGATGGGAGGCGTCGGAAAGCGCGGTGCATGCGTGCGCGCGAACCCGGGTACGACGAGGGACCTGCACTGGAACGGGCGCGGCGTGCACCGGAGGGGGTGCGCTGGGGGTGCGGTTTCCGGCATCGGCGAAATCCGATGGAACCGAACCGCCCCCGACCGCGTCCAATACGTGACGGCCCCGAAAGGGGAGGGGCCGCAGCCGCGGGCGCGAGGGGCGCCCGCGCCAACCGCGTGACCGAAGAATCCACGTCACCGAACACCGCACGTGAACGAAGAATCCACGTGACCGAACACCGAGGGGGAATCACATGACCGGCGGGCTTTTCACCACCGACTTCAGCACCATGACCACCACCGCGAGCGACGTCGACGGCGTCAACGCGGAAGTTTCCGGCGAACTCGCGCGCCTGCGCGGCGTCGTCGACGGACTCGCCGGCGACTGGCAGGGCCAGGCCCAGGTCGCCTTCGACAACCTGATGCTGCGCTGGGACGAGGCGGCCGGCCGCCTTTCCAACGCCCTGACCGACATCGCCGAAAACATCCGGGCCAACTCCCGCTCCTTCGACGCCACCGAGGAAACCGGCGCCGACTCGTTCAACCGCGTCGCCTCCGCCGGCGGCGGCCTGCTCAATCTCTAATCGGCCGCACGGCCGCCACCACACGACCACGACACCGTCGACACAGGGGGAAACACAATGACCGACACCATCCGCTACAGCTTCGGCGCCATCGCCGCCGGTTCCGAGGACATCCGCGCCACCTCCGCCAACATCCAGTCGCTGCTCGGCGACCTGCGCTCCCGCATCCAGCCGATGACCGCCACCTGGGAAGGAGACTCCGCCGTAGCCTACGAAGCCGCCCAGCGCGAATGGGACGAGGCCGCCGCCGACCTCAACATGATCCTGGAAACCATCGCCCGCACCGTCGGCGAATCCAACGACCGCATGTCCGACATCAACCGCCAGGCCGCCGCCAGCTGGGGCTGACCCCGGCGGGCCGCCACGGTTGCTGCGGACTCTGCCGCAGCCACAGCCGCAGTTACCGCTAACGCAACCGCCACCGCGACCACGACGCCGCACCACCCGAACCCCGGCTCCGCCGGGAGCCGTTCGGGCTGGTCGCGGCGTCGACGCGTTTTGGTCAAACGAGCAGTCGTCGGTAAGCTACTCCACCTGTGTGCGCGCAAAGACGCAGCGCCGCCAACGGCCCCGCCCCGCGGGACGCCAGGCAGCGCAAACACGCCTCCCCGGGTCTCCACCGGCCGCCGGGGGAAGGTACGGCGCGCACGCCGGCTGGCAGAATCACACGGACCCGTAAGGAGTCATGTTGTCTACTTTCCACCCCAAGGACGGTGACATCGAGCGCAAGTGGTACGTCATCGACGCCACTGACGTTGTGCTCGGCCGTCTGGCCACCCACGCCTCCGACCTGCTTCGCGGCAAGGGCAAGGCCTACTTCGCCCCGAACGTCGACTGCGGCGACCACGTCATCATCATCAACGCCGACAAGGTGCACATCTCCTCCAACAAGCGGGACCGTGAGATGCGCTACCGCCACTCCGGTTTCCCGGGTGGCCTCAAGTCGATGACCCTCGGCCGCTCCCTCGAGGTGCACCCCGAGCGCGTCATCAAGGAGGCCATCTCCGGCATGATGCCGCAGAACAAGCTCTCCCGTGCCTCCGTCAAGAAGCTGCACGTGTACGCCGGCTCCGAGCACCCCTACGCCGGTCAGAAGCCCGAGAACTACGAGATCAAGGCGGTGGCGCAGTGACCAACCCCCAGGACACCAACGAGGCCCAGGTCGAGAACACCGAGGCCAGCTACGACGACGTCCAGGCCGCGGCTGAGGCCGCCACCGAGGACTTCACCTCCACCATCGGCGATGCGCTGGTCGACGAGACCGCCGCCGACGAGGCCCCGGTTGCCGCCGAGCCCGCCGTTCTGGATCGCCCGATCCAGACCGTCGGCCGCCGCAAGCGCGCCGTCGCCCGCGCCCACGTGGTCGCCGGCTCCGGCAAGATCACCTGCAACGGCCGCGAGCTCGAGGATTACTTCCCGAACAAGCTGCACCAGCAGGAGATCAAGGAGCCGCTGGTTCTGCTCGAGCGTGAGAACCAGTTCGACATCAAGGCCAACATCAACGGTGGCGGCCCGTCCGGCCAGGCCGGCGCCCTGCGCCTGGCCATCGCCCGCGCCCTGAACGAGTACAACCCGGAGGAGCGCGGCCAGCTGAAGAAGGCCGGCTACCTGACCCGCGACGCCCGCGCGGTCGAGCGCAAGAAGGCCGGTCTGCACAAGGCCCGTCGCGCCCCGCAGTACTCCAAGCGCTGACCCGAGCTTCGGCTCGAGCGCGTGGCCCGCTCCGGTGGGTTGCGCCGCTTGGTGCGCGTGTGCCGTTTGGTGCGGCATGCCGCATTGCTTTCCGACGCCCCGTCCTGGACTTCCAGGGCGGGGCGTCGGCGATCGCGGGGGTCGGGTGCGGCGGGTTCGCGCGCGGGGCTGGGCGCGTGGGGTTGGGCGCGTCGGGTTCGCGCGGGGCTGGGTGCAAGCCTTCACCCCGGAACTCGGGATCAATAACTCGGGATCAGTCCGTCGGCAGGGGGCCGGGAGCGGCTCCAAGCCTTTAACTCGG
>DUOR01000295.1 GCA_012838715.1 Actinomycetales bacterium | reverse complement strand
GGGCGCCGCCGCCCACCCGGCGACGGCGGCCATGGCGGAACGGAGTTCGGAAGGGTCGACGGTCTTGGCCATGCACCCCATCGTAGGCGGCGCGGCCGGCGCTCCGACGGCCGCCCGAAAAGTGTTCGCAGGACGGTCACGTGCGCAAATGGGGGTCACGGATGGGTTCGGTGCCGGGGGCCTGTTGTTAAGGTATCCCCCATGCCCTCCCCCTCGGTGACACTCCGATTCCTCGCCGCGCCGACCGACGTCCTCATGGCCGGCACGACCAGCGTCCACGGCGGCCGCGTCCTCCAGTGGATCGACAAGGCGGCCTACGCCTGCGCCACGGCCTGGTCCGGCAAGTACTGCGTGACCGCGTACTTCGGCCACATCAACTTCACCCGGCCGATCCCGTCGGGGCACATCGTCGAGGTGCGCTCCAAGATCGCGTACACCGGCAGCACCTCCATGCACATCGTCAACGAGGTCCTGTCCGCCGACCCCCGCGAGGGGAAGTTCACCCGCGCCGCCGACTGCATGGTCATCTTCGTGGCCATGGACGAGAACCGGAAGCCCACCGCCGTGCCGCCGTTCGAGGCCCGCACCGACGAGGAAAAGCGCGTGGAGAAGGCCGCCGTGTCCCGCTTCGACCTCCGCCGCGACATCGAGGCCGCGATGCGCTCGCAGGTGTACACCTCCGACTCCTCCGCGCCCGAACTGACCACCCGCTTCCTGGCCAAGCCCACCGACGTCAACTGGGGCGGCAACGTCCACGGCGGCACCGCCATGGAATGGATCGACGAAGCCGCCACCGCCTGCACCATGAACTGGGCCGGCCGCACCACCATCAGCGTGTACGCCGGCGGCGTGCGCTTCTACAAGCCCATCCACATCGGCGACCTGGTCGAGGTCCGCGCCCGCATCCTGCGCACCGGCCGGACCTCCATGAACGTCAGCGTCCACGTCCACTCCGGCGAGCCCCGCAAGGGCCTCGGCGGCCTGTCGCTGGCCCTGCACTCGTCGATGACGTACGTCGCCATCGACGAGGAGTTCAACCCGCAGCCCGTCCCCCACTTCACACCGGTCACCGACGAGGACAAGCGCCTCCACGCCCACGACCTCCAGCTGAAGGCCCTGCGCGAGAAGTACCAGCCGCTGCCGCTGGTCGAGCCCGCCGACGCCGACTTCACGGAGTAGGCGCCCGCCCGGGCCCGGTCGGGCTCGGTGGGGTTTGAGCGGGGTCCGGGCCCGCTCAGCGGGGTCCGGTTCGGCACAGCCGGGCCCGAGCCCGCTCAGCCGAGTTCGGCCCCGCTCAGCCGCGGAGTTCCTCCGTGAGGGCGCGCACGCGGGCGTCGATGTCGTCGCGGATGAGATCCATGCGCTCGTCGCCACGGATGCCGCGCTTCGACGGCTCGTCGACGTCCCAGCGCTCGATGTCGGCCGTCATGCCGTCGACCGGGCGCACGTCCGCGCCGCCGACCACGATCACGCGGTCCGCGGTGCGCAGGATCTCGGGGTCGATGGCGGTCGGCTCACCGGCGGCCATGTCCGCGCCGAGCCGCGCCAGCGACGCCGCCGATTCATCGTTGACGGCCTCGCCCGGCGTGATGCCCGCCGACAGGACCTCCACGGCGTCGCCCGCCCGGAAGCGCATGAGGCCCTCCGCCATCTGCGACTTGCCGCTGTTGGTGTTGCACAGGAAGTAGACGGTGGGGCGCTCGGTCACGGGTTCTCCTCGGTTGCGGGGACGGTCTCATCGGCGGTTTCGGCGACTGGTTCACCGACGGTCTCATCGGCGGTGCCACGGCCCTTGCCGCCGCGCAGCAGCGCCACGACGAGGCCGATGGCCACGATGATAAGCGCGCCCAGCAGAATCCAGGCGTCGCCGACCGCGCTGGAGATGCCGGTCAGCCATTCCTGCATGGCGAACTGCTGGTCCACCGTGGTCGCGCCGGTCAGTCCGGCGGTGCCGCCGGTGACGATGAACAGCACGCCGAGCAGCACCAGCACCGCACCGGCGATGAGCGACAGGGTGTTCGTGCGAATCGGCCCGAGCGTCACCGCGCGGCCGCGCAGCCATCCCTTCGAGCCGAGGTCGAACTTCTCCCACAGCAGCGCCATCAGCAGCAGCGGGCTGGCCATGCCGAGCGCGTACACCGCCATCAGCGCACCGCCCGCCGCCGGAGAGCCGCCGGCCAGCGCGACGGTGAGGATGGCGCCGAGCAGCGGCCCCGAACAGAAGCCCGCCAGGCCGTAGACCGCGCCAAGTACCGCGACGTTGAACCAGCCGGTGCCGCGCGCCGCCTTGGGCGTCGACGAACTTCCGATGGTGAACCCGCCGCCGAAGGCCGTGAACACGCCCAGCGCGATGACGACGAGCCCGGCGATGAGCGTCACCGTCGACCGGTGGACGGTCAGCAGCGACCCCACCGCGCCCACCCCGGCGCCGAGCGGCACGAGCACCGCCGCCATCCCCAGGTAGAACACGCCGGTGCGCCGCGCCAGCTTGCCGACGCCGTCGAAGGCGTACGCGAAGAACGACGGCAGCAGCAGGGCCGAGCACGGGCTCAGCAGCGACAGCACCCCGCCGAGGAATGCCCCGATGAAACCGATTTCCGTCATCGGCGACCTCCCCTACCCTTCGTCGTCCGGCAGCTGCGACTCGATTGCGTCGATGAACACCTCGCGCGGCTGGGCGCCGGCGACGGCACCCTCGCCGACGATGAACGACGGCGTGGAGTTGATGCCGATGGAGGCCGCCTCGTTGGCGTCGGCCATGATCTCCCCGTCGAAGCGGTCGGAGGTCATGTCCGCGCGGAACGCCTCCAGGTCCGGGACGCCGGCCTTGCGGGCGAACTCGACGAGCGAGTCCTCCGTCAGTTCGGCGTGGCCGCCCTCGGGTGCCTCCGCGTACACCGCGGCGTTGAACTCCCAGAACTTGCCCTGCTCCGCGGCCGCGCGGCCCGCGCGGGCGCCGAGCATCGACTGCTCGCCGAAGATGGGGACGTCGCGCCACTCGAGGCGGACCAGCCCGGCGTCGACGTACTCGTCGATGATCTCCGGCTCCACGTCCCGCGCGAACTTCGCGCAGAACGGGCAGCGGTAGTCCGAGTAGTTGATGAAGACGACCGGCGCATCGACGTCGCCGAGCGCCAGCGGATCGCCCTCGATGCGGCGGGCGAGGAAGGACAGGCCCGCCCCCTCCTCCGGCTCATTCCCGCTGCCGGTGGATCCCTCGCCGGTGGTGGCCGCGGCGCCCGCGTTGCCGGAAGCGGAACCACCGCCGTTCGAACCGCCGAGGACCAGGTAACCCGCGATGAGGGCGATCGCGGCGACGACCGCCACGAGCGCGAGAATCAGCGACGTCCGGTTCGTGCCTTCGCCGGCCGATCCCCCGGTGGCGCGGGCACCCGTCGCACCGGATCGCCGGTCGCGTTCGTTGTCGGCGATCATGCGTCCTCCATTCGCGAAAAAATACTCCCCTCCGTATCCGAGGGGGATCGTGCACACCGTACCCCATGCCCGCACCACCCGACGGCCCCGCGCCCGGGATCGCGAAAGCGGCCCCGGCGCATCGCGATGATGCGCCGGGGCCGCTCCCCCGTCGGGCCACCGGGATGAACCCGGGGCCGCCCGGGACTACTCGGCCTCGACCGCCGAGTTCGCGCCCACGGCGTGGGCGAACAGGTTCGGCAGGGTGTCGCGCCAGGCGGACTCCGCCTCGGCGACCGGAATCTCGAAGGACACCGAGCCGTTGCCGCCGGAAACGCGGATCACGGCGTCGTCGGCAAGCACCCGGCCAATGCGGGCGGCGGGGATGCCCAGCTCGGCCGCGCGGGCCTCCAGCTCGGCGGCCGCCGACTCCGGCACCGCCACCAGGGCGCGCGACGCCGACTCGGAGAACAGCGCCACGAACGGATCCGCCGCGACGTCGTCGAGCGTGACCTCGACGCCCACGCCGGACTGCACCGCACCCTCGACGAGCGCCTGGGACAGGCCACCCTCCGACAGGTCGCGGGCGGCGGAGACGAAGTGACCACCGCGGTCGACGATGGTGTCGTGGAAAAAGCCGACCAGCTTCTCCTCGGCGGCCAGGTCCACGGCCGGCGGCATGCCGCCCAGCGCATCGTGGATGACCTGCTGCCAGATGGAGCCGCCCAGCTCATCGCGGGTCTCGCCCAGCACGTAGAGGACCTCGTCCTCCGCGGTGCCGAAACGGTTGCCGATGGTCTGCGCGACATCCTCCATGATGCCCAGGACGGCGATGACCGGGGTCGGCAGAATCGGCTCCTCGCCGGTCTGGTTGTAGAAGGACACGTTGCCGCCGGTCACCGGGACCGCCAGCTCCTTCGCGCCGTCCGCCAGGCCGCGCACGGCCTCCGCGAACTGCCACATCACGTCCGGGTTCTCCGGCGAACCGAAGTTCAGGCAGTTCGACACGGCGTACGGCTTCGCGCCGGTCACCGCGACGTTGCGGTGCGCCTCGGCCAGCGCCAGGCGGGCGCCCGTGCGCGGGTCGAGCTTGGTGTAGCGGCCCGAGGCGTCGGTGGCGACGGCGATGCCGCGGCCCGTCTCCTCGTTCACGCGCAGCACGCCGGCCTCGGAGTTCTTGGCCTGCACGGTGTTGCCGCGCACGTAACGGTCGTACTGCTCGGTGATGTGGGCGCGGGAGCACAGCTGCGGCGACGCGGCGAGCGTGAGCACCGTGTCCTTCAGCTCCTCCGAACCCTCCGGGCGGGCCAGCTCCAGCGGCTGCTGCAGCTCGTCCTGCCACTCCGGGCGGGCGTAGGGGCGGTTGTACACCGGCCCCTCGTCGGCGATGGTCTTCGGCGGCGCGTCGAGGACGACCTCGCCGTTGTGCTCGATGACCAGGCGGCCGGTGTCGGTCACCTCGCCGATGTCGGACGCGATGACGTCCCACTTGGCGCAGATGGCCATGAACTCGTCCATGTCCTCCGGGCGCACGACGGCGCACATGCGCTCCTGCGACTCGGACGACAGGATCTCGGCGGCCGACATGTTCTCGGCGCGCAGGTGCACGTTGTCGAGGTTGACGGCCATGCCGCCGTCGCCGGCCGCGGCCAGCTCGGACACGGCGCAGGACAGGCCCGCGCCGCCCAGGTCCTGGATGCCCACGACCACGTCGGCCGCGTACAGGTCCAGGCAGCACTCGATGAGCACCTTCTCGGCGAACGGGTCGCCGACCTGCACGGCCGGCAGCTTGCGCTCGGCGCCCTCCTCGAAGTTCTCCGAGGCCAGCACCGACACGCCGCCGATGCCGTCGAGGCCGGTGCGCGAACCGAACAGGACCACGCGGTTGCCGGTGCCCGAGGCGAAGGCCAGCTTCAGGTCGTCGGAAGGCAGCACACCCACGCAGAGCGCGTTGACCAGCGGGTTACCGCCGTAGGACTTGTCGAAGATGGTCTCGCCGCCGATGTTCGGCAGGCCGAGGCAGTTGCCGTAGCCGCCGACGCCGGCGACGACGCCCGGCAGCACGCGCTGCGTGTCCGGGGCGTCCGCCGGGCCGAAGCGCAGCTGGTCCATCACGGCGACCGGGCGGGCGCCCATGGCCATGATGTCGCGGACGATGCCGCCGACGCCGGTCGCGGCGCCCTGGTACGGCTCGACGTAGGACGGGGAGTTGTGGCTCTCCACCTTGAAGGTGACGGCCCAGCCGTCGCCGATGTCGACGACGCCGGCGTTCTCGCCGATGCCGGCGAGCATCTTCGCCTTCATCTCGTCGGTGGTGGTCTCGCCGAAGTAGCGCAGGTGCACCTTGGAGGACTTGTAGGAGCAGTGCTCCGACCACATCACCGAGTACACGGCGAGTTCCGCGTCGGTGGGCCGGCGGCCCAGGATCTCGCGGATGCGCTCGTACTCGTCTTCCTTCAGGCCGAGGTCGGCCCAGGGCTGCTGCAGATCGGGGGTCTTCTCCGCTTCGGCGACGGTGTCGTTCTGGAGGGCCTTGTTGGCGTCGGTCATGTCGATCCTTCCCTCTTACGCGCCGATGGTGGAGACGGCGGACAGGAACAGCTCGAGACCGTCGAGCGACGGGCCGGTGAGCGCCTCGATGGCGTGCTCCGGGTGCGGCATGAGGCCGACGACGCGGCCGTTGGCGCTGCACACGCCGGCGATGTCGTTGATGGAGCCGTTGGGGTTGTCCACGTAGCGGAACACCACGCGGCCCTCTTCCTCGAGCTCGCGGATGGTGTCGGGCGCCGCCTGGAAACGGCCTTCGCCGTGCTTCGACGGGACCAGGATTTCCTGGCCCTCCGTCAGGGAGCCGGTCCATGCGGTGCCGGTGTTCTCGACCTTCAGGTGCAGGTCGCGGCACACGAAGTGCAGGCCCTCGTTGCGGGTGAGGGCGCCGGGCAGGAGGCCGGCCTCGGTGAGGATCTGGAAGCCGTTGCAGATGCCGAGCACCGGCATGCCGCCCTCGGCGGCGCCGACGACGGACTGCATGACCGGGGCCAGCGCCGAGATGGCGCCGGAACGGAGGTAGTCGCCGTAGGAGAAGCCGCCGGGGACGACGACGGCGTCGACGCCGCTCAGGTCCGAGTCGGCGTGCCACAGCTCGACCGGCTCGGCGCCGGCCAGGCGGACCGCACGGAGGGCATCGACGTCATCGAGGGTGCCCGGGAAGGTGATGACGCCGATCTTGGCGGTCACTTGCCCTCCCCGCGGACGACCTCGAAGTCCTCGATGACGGTGTTGGCGAGCAGGGTTTCGGCGAGGCGCTTCAGGTCCTCGTCGCTGACTGAATCATCGACCTCGAGCTCGAATCGCTTGCCCTGACGGACATCCGACACGCCGGAAACGCCGATGCGCCCCAGCGCCCGGTGGACGGCCTGACCCTGCGGGTCGAGGATCTCCGTCTTGGGCATCACATTGACAACTACACGCGCCACGGAAGTGCTCCTGTTGTTTAGGGGGAGTTCCGGCGCCGGGCCCCGGGGGTGGCCGAGGCCCTGTTTGGTGGGCACGCCGGAACGCATATCCGGGAACGACTCTACTAGTTGC
>DUOR01000294.1 GCA_012838715.1 Actinomycetales bacterium | reverse complement strand
CGAACTCGACGGCCGGCACCGCGCCACTGAAGTCGGGGACGGCGCCGGGCGTCGGGGCGTCGGCGGCGTCCTCGGCGGGGTCGTCGAGCACCTCCCCGATGCGGGCCAGCGCACCGAGGGCCTGGGCGATGGTGGAGATGGCGCCGAAGAACGCGCCGACCGGCATCATCAGCATGAACAGGAACATGAGGAAGGCCACCAGATCGGCGACGTCGAGGACCCCGGCGGCGACGCGGGCGCCGCCCAGGCCGAGCACGGTCAGGAAGGCAATCTGGATGGCCAGGCCGCTCAGCGGCCACAGCAGCGCCTCCAGCCGCACCGACCTGAGGGAGGCCCGCCAGGCGGCGTCGGCGTCATCGCGCAGGGACGCGACCTCGGCGTCCGTCGCCACGGCCGCACGCACGGTGGGCAGCGCCGACAGCGCCCGCTCCACCCCGGAGGACATGGCGCCGGTGGATTCCTGGACCCGCCTGGCCAACTCGCGGATGCGGCCCGACGCCAGCACCACCGTGAGCACCGCCGCGGAGAGCACGCCGAAGGCGACGAGGAACAGCAGCCAGTCCAGCCACAGCATCGCCACCGCCGAACCGACGATCACGAGGACGCCGCCGACGGCGTCGACCACCCCGCCGGTCAGCGCGGACCGGACGGCTACGGTGTCGGAGCCGACGCGGGACACCAGATCGCCGGTGCGATGGCGTCGGTAAGCCCCCATGGGCAAGCGGAGCAGACGGTCGAGCAGCGCGTACCGCAGCGACCGCACCATCGTCTCGGCGGTGCGGCCCAGCAGGTACTGCTGGATGGCGCCGGCCACCGACGACAGCACCACCGCCGCCAGCAAACCGACGATGAACGGCCGCAGCGCCGAACCATCGCCGACGGCCGTGATCACGCCATTGACCAGCAGCGGCTGCACCAGCGACGTGACGGCGCCGAACACCGACAGCACCAGCACGAGGACGAGAATCCCGGAACTGCCCCGCAAATGCTCCCCGAGCAGACCGAACCCCCGCCGCAGCGTCAGCCGCGAGGCGGGGGATCGGGTCACCGGGGGTTCGTGCGCGTCTACCGCGGGGTCCTAGCGGTCGGCCTTGCGGCGGGTGTCGCGGACCTCGATGGGACGGCCGTTCTCGTCGGAACCGGTCAGCTGGTACAGCTGGTCGATTGCGTTGCGGGCGTACATCTGCTGGCGGGTGGCCACCATCTGGTAGCGGTCGCGGTTCATGACGTTGAGGCCCCAGCTGATGACCGACACGAGGCGGTTGCGGAAACCGACCAGGAACATCAGGTGCACGGCGAGCCACAGCAGCCAACCGATGAAGCCCGTGACCTCGACGCGCTCCATCTTCACCACGGCGGAGAAGCGCGAGATGGTGGCCATCGAGCCCTTGTCGAAGTACTCGAACGGCTCGCGGCGGTTGACGTCGCGGCCCTCGGCCTCGGCGGCGATGTTGTCGGCGACGTACTCGCCGCCCTGGATGGCCACCTGGGCGACGCCCGGCAGGTTGTTCAGCGACATCATGTCGCCGACGACGAAGACGTTCTTCAGGGAGCCGACGGAGAGGTCCTCGTTGACCGGCACACGGCCGGCGCGGTCGACCTCGACGCCCGCCTGCTCGGCGACCATCTTGCCCAGGGAGGAGGCGGACACGCCGGCGGACCAGATCTTGCAGTACGACGGGATCTTCTCGATCGTGTCGTCCTGCATGTTCTTGAAGGTGACGCCCTCGTTGTCGACGTCGGTGACCATCGCGTTGAGCTTCACGACGACGCCGAGCTTCTCCAACTGCTTCTGGGCGTTGCGGCCGAGGCGCTTGCCGAACGGCGGCAGCACCTGCGGGGCGCCGTCGAGCAGGATGACGCGGGCGGCGTGCGGGTTGAAGCTGCGGTAGGACGACTTCAGGGTGCGGTTGGCCAGCTCGGCCAGCTGGCCGGCGAGCTCCACGCCGGTCGGGCCGGCGCCGACGACCACGAAGGTCAGCAGGCGCTCGCGCTCGGCCGGGTCGTCGCAGATCTCGGCGCGCTCGAAGGCGGCGATGATGCGCGCGCGGATTTCGAGGGCGTCGTCGATGGTCTTCATGCCGGGGGCGAACTCGGCGAAGTGGCCGTTGCCGAAGTAGGACTGGCCCGCGCCGGCGGCGAGGATCAGGTCGTCGTACTCCCAGTAGTTGTTGATGTCGCCCAGCTCCGACTTGACGATCTTCTTCTCGACGTCGATGTCGGTGACGTCGCCCTTGACGACGCGCACGTTGGGGATCTTGTCGAAAATCTGGCGCGTCGACGGCGCGATTTCGCCGGAGGACAGCAGTCCGGTGGCGACCTGGTAGAGGAGGGGCTGGAAGAGATGGTGGTTCGTGCGGTCGATCAGGGTGACGTCGACCTCAGCGTCCTTGAGTTTGCGCGCTGCGAACAAGCCACCGAAACCCGAGCCGACGACGACGACGTGCCGTCGTCCGGAGTGCGGCCGGTAGGGAGTCTCGGGCATGGGGGAATTCTCCTCGTGAACGTCTGCGTCTTGGGGGTTACCGGGACATGATAGTCCCGTCGGTGCGGCACCGCCTATTCAGGCCGGGTGAGCGGTAATCTGCGCTCATCAGGTTGAAAACGGTGTTGCCGCAACTGTTGCCGTAAGCCAAGTGCGGGCGACCGCCCACCCGGGCGGAAAACCCGCCGTCAAGCACGTCTTTACGGGAGGTGGGGATCACATGGACAGGTACGAGCGTTTCGCGGTGGATGAGCGCAGGTGGCCGGGCGTGGCGCGGGTCCCCGACGGCCCGTTGCTGGGTCACCGCGCCGAGTTGTCGCGCCGTGCTTTCCGACGTGCCCTGCTCGGCGAAACCGACCGCGATTCCGCGGCCGCGCCCGACGGCGAGGCCCGCGACGGCGCGTCGGAGGTGGACGGTGCGGCCGTCGTCCGCGGCGACATCGAGGTCCGCGATGAGGCGGCGATGTTCCGCCGGGTCGCGGAGGCCGACTGGGTGGGGCTCGGCGAGTCGTATCTGGCTGGCGAGTGGGAGTCCCGGGACGTCCCCGGCGTGCTCGCGCGGCTGTTGGGGTCGGGCCTCGACGTCGGTCCCGGCGGCCGGGTGAACCGGGGGCTGCGGCGGATCAGCGGCCGGCGGCCCGTGCCCCGCGCCACGAGGGCGGGCGGCGAACTGCCTGCGTCCCTGATTGAGCTGTACGCCGGTCCGACGTTGGCGGCGGGGTCGGCGCTGTTCGCGTCCGGCGCCCGGACGACGGTGCTGGAGGACATCCCGAACCAGGCGCAGGGCGCCGGCCGCGGCGGCGTCCCCGGCACGTGGAAGGTCGACGTCACCCGCATCGACGCCCCGGAGGGCGTGGCCCGGCGCGACCTGATGG
>DUOR01000293.1 GCA_012838715.1 Actinomycetales bacterium | reverse complement strand
GGAGGAGGTCTGCGAGCCGTACCTCGTGCGCGCCGGCATGATGGCCCGCACCGCCCGCGGCCGCGTCGCCACCACCACCGCGTGGCGGCACCTGGGCCTCGAGCCGCCCGAGACGGCCGTCGGTCTGCGCTAGTCCGCGGCGCGCCGTCCCCCCAGCGCGTGGCGCCGATACCCCGCCGTTACACTCATGGCCCATGGACCCCATTCTTCTTATCGTCCTCATGCTGATCCTGCTGGCGCTGCCGCTGTGGCAGACGTTCCGGCAGAACAAGCAGCTCCGCGCGATCCGCGAGATGCAGGAGCGCCTCGCGCCCGGCGCCGAAGTCGTCACCGGCTCCGGCCAGCACGGCGTCGTCGTGTCGGTCACCGACGAGACGGTCGACCTGACCGTCGGCGAGGGCGTCGTCACCCGGTGGGAGCGCGGCGCCATCGCCCGCAACCTCACCGAGGAACGCTCCAACACCCCGTCCCAGCAGCCGACCGCCGAGTAGGAGCCCCACGTTGGCAACCCGTACCAAGGGATTCCGGGCGTCGTGGCCGCGGTGGTCGCTGCTGCTGTTCGTGGCGATCCTGGTCCTGACCTACGTCCTGGTCTTCTTCACCGGTGATCGCCAGGCGACGCCGAAGCTCGGCATCGACCTGCAGGGCGGCACCCGCGTCACCCTGGTCCCGCAGGGCGAGCAGCCCACCCAGGACCAGCTCGACCAGGCGCGCCGCATCCTGGAGAACCGCGTCAACGGCATGGGCGTCACCGGCGCGCAGGTCGTCACCGACGGCGACACGCTCGTCATCACGGTCCCCGGCGAGGATTCCCAGGAGGCCCGCGCACTCGGCCAGACCTCGCAGCTGTTCTTCCGCCCGGTCTCCCAGATGGGCATGCCGGACGTCGAGGCCCTGACCGACACCTCGGTCGAGATGGCCAACGAGTGGGTGTCCGTCGGCCTCATCACCCCCGAGCAGGCCAACGAACGCCTCGCGCAGCTGAACGAGTCGCTCGCCGCGGACCTCGAGACGTCCATCGAGATGTTCGAGCAGCAGAACCCCGACCAGCCGTTGCCGGCGGAGCTGCAGATGGAGGTCGGCGAGGCGGAGACCGTCACCGCCACGCCGCCGGAGGAGCCCTCCAACTCCGTGGAGGCCGCCGAGCAGCGCGAGGAGGTCCGCGACGTGCTGCTGTCCTCCCGCCAGTCGGAGGACCCGACCACCCTGTTCGCCGCGCAGGGCCTGATGCGCTGCGAGGACCCGGGCGCACCGGACCCGCTGGCCGGCGCCGACGACCCGTCGCTGCCGCTCATCACCTGCGACCCGAGCACCCCGGGCGGCACGCTGATGCTCGACCCGGCCCCGCTGCTCGTCGGCGAGACCGACGAGGAGAACGGCAAGCGCCTGTCGGGCGACGACATCGACACCAACTCCGCCATCACCGGCGGCTACGACCAGAACACCGGCGACGTGCAGGTGTCCTTCAGCTTCAAGTCCGGCTCGAATGACGCCGGCGGCCGCACCTGGACCCAGCTGACCACGGACTACCTGCAGCAGCAGATCGCCATCGTCCTGGACTCCCAGGTCATTTCGGCGCCGGTCATCCAGGACCCGACGCCGGTCGGCCAGGCGACCCGCATCACCGGCGACTTCACCATCGACGAGGCGCAGGCGCTGGCGAACAACCTCCGCTACGGCGCGCTGCCGCTGAGCTTCGCGGGCGAGGACGGCGAGCCGGGCGGCACCGCCACGACCATCCCGCCGACCATGGGCGCCGCGTCGCTGAACGCGGGCCTCATCGCGGGCCTCGTCGGCATCGCGCTCATCGTGGCGTACGCGCTGGCGCTGTACCGCGGCCTGGGCCTCATCTCCGTCATCTCGATGGCGGCGTCGGGCCTGATGATTTACGGCGTGCTCGTCCTGCTCGGCCGCTGGATCGGCTACTCGCTGGATCTGGCGGGCATCGCGGGCATCATCATCTCCATCGGCACGACCGCGGACTCGTTCATCGTGTTCTTCGAGCGCATCAAGGACGAGCTGCGCATCGGCCGGACGTTCCGTTCGGCGGTGCCGCACGCGTGGCGCAGCGCGAAACGGACCATCCTCTCCGGCAACACGGTGTCGCTCATCGCGGCCGTGGTGCTGTACATCCTGGCCGTCGGCGACGTCCGCGGTTTCGCGTTCACGCTGGGCCTGTCCACGGTGATGGACATCCTCACCGCGTTCCTGGTCACCGCGCCGCTGGTGCTGTTGGCCACCCGCGCCTTCCCGGGCCTGGCGAAGCCGTCGATGAACGGTTTCGGCTCGGTCATGAAGCTGGCCGCCGACCGCGGCGCCCGGAAGCGCGCCACCCGCTCTACCCGCGAGGAGGCGAAGTAGGCCGTGACCGAGAACAACATGACCGAAACCAAGCTCAAGAACGTCACGGACGTCGACGAGCAGGACGCCTCCATCGCGGAGCGCAGTTTCCTGCAGAGGCTGTACACGGGCTCCGGCGGCATCGACATCGTCGGCAAGCGGCGCACGTGGTACGGCATCACCGTGGCGGTGCTGGTCATCGCCATCGGCGCGATGCTCATCCGCGGGTTCACCCTCGGCATCGATTTCGAGGGCGGCACGCGCATGACCATGCCGCCGGCGAACGTCACCGTGGAGCAGGCGGAGGAGGTGTTCACCGAGTCGACGGGCGTGGAGCCGAATCTGGTGCAGATCATCGGCGCCGGCGACGCCCGCGTCCTGGAGATCACTTCGGAGCGTCTGGGTGAGGGCCAGATCAACGAGGCCCGCGTGGCCCTGTTCGACGCTTTCGAGCCGGTCGACGCCAACGGCGAGCCCAGCGCGGACGCCATCGGCGATTCGACGGTGTCGGAGTCGTGGGGCGGCGCCATCACGGAGCGGATGTTGCTGGCGATGGCGGCGTTCATCGCGCTGGTGTTCGTGTACATCGCCATCCGCTTCGAGCGGGACATGGCCATCGCGGCCATCGCGACGCTCATCGTCGACGGCATCGTCATCGCCGGCGTGTACGCGCTGGTCGGTTTCGAGGTCACGCCGGCGACGGTCATCGGCCTGCTGACGGTGCTGTCCTTCTCCCTGTACGACACCGTCGTCGTGTTCGACAAGGTCATGGAGAACACGGCCGGGTTCCGCCAGTCGACGCGCCGCACGTACGCGGAGCAGGTGAACCTGTCGACGAACCAGGTGATCATGCGTTCCATCAACACCACGGTGTCGACGCTGCTGCCGATTCTGGCGCTGATGATCATCGCCGTCGGCATGTTGGGCGTGGGCACCCTGAAGGACCTGGCGCTGGTGCAGCTCATCGGCATCATCCAGGGCACGCTGTCGTCGATTTTCCTGGCGTCGCCGTTGCTGGTGACGCTGAAGTCGCGGCAGAAGGCGCACCGGGACCACGACGCGAAGGTCGCCGCCGCGCGCGCGGGGGAGCCCGCCGCGGAGCCGGAGCTTGCCGACGAGTCCCCCTCGGCGGCCAAGCGGACCGTGGTCACCCCGGAGGTGCGGCCGGACGGGGGCGACGCGCAACCGCAGACCTGGCGGCCCGGCAACCGGTGACGCGTGGGATGATGGGTATCGTTGCCTCAACACGCCCATCATCCGAAAGCGAGGATCCCCGTGGCCTATGCGAACGCTCGGGAGGCCCTGGCGGAGCTCATCCGCCTCGTGCCCGATTTCCCTTCCGAGGGGGTCCTCTTCGAGGACCTCACGCCGGTGCTGGCGGACCCCGAGGGGTTCCGTCTCATCGTCGATGAGGTCGCCGACGCCGCGGAGCGTTTCGGCGCCGACGTGATCGGTGGCTTGGACGCCCGCGGCTTCCTCATCGGTTCCGCCGTGGCGTACCGGATGGGGCTGGGCGTCCTGGCCGTGCGGAAGAAGGGCAAGCTGCCCCCGCCGGTGTACACGGAGACCTACGCCCTCGAGTACGGCACCGCCGCGCTGGAGGTGCCGGCCGACGGCATGGAGCTGAAGGGCAAGCGCGTCGTCCTCGTCGACGACGTGCTGGCCACCGGCGGCACGATGGCCGCCGCCCGCGCCCTCCTGGAGAAGCACGAGGCCGACGTGACCGGCCTGTGCGCCGTGCTGGAGGTGCCGGGGCTGGGCGGCCGGGACAAGTTCCCGGATCTGCCGCTGTTCGTGGTGAACGCCCCGGAAGGGGAGTAGGCGATGGCGGAACGTTTCCCGCGCCGCTACGGCGCGCGCCTCGCCCGCAGCCTCACCGGCGCCCGCACCCGGGTCAACCCGGTCCTGGACCCGCTGATCGCCATCCACCGTGAGGTGCACCCGCGGGCGGATCTGGCGCAGCTGCAGAAGGCCTACGACACCGCCGAACGCCTCCACGTCGGCGTGACCCGCAAGTCCGGCGAGCCGTACATCACGCACCCGCTGGCGGTGGCCACCATCGCCGCGGAAATCGGCATGGACACCACCACCCTCGTCGCGGCGCTGCTGCACGACACGGTGGAGGACACCGACTATTCGCTGGAGGACCTCACCGCCGATTTCGGCCCGGAGGTCGCCCGCCTCGTCGACGGCGTGACCAAGCTGGACAAGGTCGCGCTGGGTTCCGCCGCGGAGGGCGAGACCGTGCGCAAGATGGTCGTGGCCATGAGCCAGGACCCGCGCGTGCTGGTGATCAAGGTCTGCGACCGCCTGCACAACATGCGCACCATGCGCTTCCTGCCGCCGGAGAAGCAGGCCAAGAAGGCCCGCGAGACCCTGGAGGTCATCGCCCCGCTGGCGCACCGCCTGGGCATGGCGAGCGTGAAGTGGGAGCTGGAGGACCTGTCCTTCGCCATCCTGTACCCGAAGAAGTACGACGAGATCGTGCGCCTGGTCGCCGACCGCGCCCCGCAGCGCGACCGTTACCTTAAGCAGGTTTCCGACGAGGTGGCGGCGGACCTCCGGGCCGCCCACATCGAGGCCACGGTGATGGGGCGCCCCAAGCACTACTGGTCGATTTACCAGAAGATGATCGTGCGGGGCCATGACTTCGACGAGATCTTCGACCTCGTGGGCATCCGCGTGCTCGTGGACACGACCCGCGACTGCTACGCGGCCATGGGCGCCGTGCACTCGCTGTACCAGCCGATGCCGGGTCGCTTCAAGGACTACATCTCGGCGCCGCGCTTCGGCGTGTACCAGTCGCTGCACACGACGGTGATCGCCCCGGGCGGCCACGCCCTGGAGGTGCAGATCCGCACCCACGAGATGCACTACAACGCCGAGTACGGCATCGCCGCGCACTGGCGGTACAAGGAGACGAAGGGCTCCCACAAGGGCGACGCCGCCGAGGTCGACCAGATGGCGTGGATGCGCCAGCTGCTGGACTGGCAGCGCGAGGCCGCCGACCCGAACGAGTTCCTCGATTCGCTGCGCTACGACCTCGCGTCGAACGAAATTTTCGTGTTCACGCCGAAGGGCGACGTCATCACGCTGCCGATGGACGCCACCCCGGTGGACTTCGCCTACACCGTGCACACGGAAGTCGGCCACCGCTGCATCGGCGCGAAGGTCAACGGCAAGCTCGTGGCCCTGGAGTCGGCGCTGAAGACCGGCGACCGCGTCGAGGTGTTCACCTCGAAGGACCAGCATTCGGGCCCGTCCCAGGACTGGATGTCCTTCGTGAAGTCGCCGCGGGCGAAGGCGAAGATCCGCCAGTGGTTCGCGAAGGAGCGGCGCGAGGAGGCCCTCGACGCCGGCCGCGACGCCCTGGCGCAGGAGGTGCAGCGCGGCGGGCTGCCCATGCACCGCCTGTTCACGCCGAAGACGATGAAGCAGATCGCGTCGGAACTGCACTACAACGACGTCGACGCGCTGTACACGGCCATCGGCGAGGGCGCGGTCAGCGCCCGCCACGTGACCAACCGGTTGATGGCGCAGTTCTCCAGCACGGACGACGCCGAGGATCAGCTGGCCGCGCGGACCCCGCTGTCGAAGCTGCAGGCCCCGGAGAAGCGCCGCCGCGCCGACGGCGCCGGCGTGCTGGTGGCCGGTTCGGCCGACATGATGGCCAAGCTGGCCAAGTGCTGCACCCCGGTGCCGGGCGACGACATCTTCGGTTTCGTCACCCGCGGCGGCGGCGTGTCGGTGCACCGCACGGACTGCACCAACGCCGCGAAGCTGCAGGGGGAGCCGGAGCGCCTCATCGACGTGGAGTGGGCCACCGACGCCTCGGGCGCGGTGTTCACGGTCACCGTGCAGATCGAGGCGCTGGACCGGCACGGCCTGCTGTCCGAGATCACGCGGACCATCACGGAGCAGAAGGTGCCCATCACGGCGACGTCCTCGCACACCGCGGAGGACCGGGTCGCCGTGTGCCGCTTCACGTTCGAGGTCTCGGACATCAAGCAGCTCGGCTACATCATCTCGGTCCTGCGCGGCATCGAGGGCGTCTTCGACGTCTTCCGCGTGACCAGCGGCGGTTAGTTAGCCGACGGTGACGCGCTCGATGCGGACTTCCTCCGCGGGCGCGCCGTCGACCTGGCCGCCCTCGACGCCCTTCTCGCCGATGGCGGCGAGGGTCTCCATGCCGTCGGCGGTGATGACGCCCAGGGCGGAGTAGGCCGGGGGCAGCATGCCGTCGGCGTAGTTCAGGAAGAACTGGGAGCCGTTGGTGCCGGGATCGGAGTTGGCCATGGCGATGGTGGCCTCCGGGTAGGTGACGGTGGTCGCCGGGTTCAGCTCGTCGGTGGGGTACTCGTCGGCGAACTGGTAGCCCGGGCCGCCGGTGCCTTCACCGGTCGGGTCGCCGCACTGCAGGACGTTGAGGTTGCCGGAGGTCATGCGGTGGCAGACGGTGTCGTCGTAGAAGCCCTCGTTGGCGAGGTGCTCCATGGAGTTGACGGCGCAGGGGGACAGGGCGCGGTCGAGCTGCATCTCGATGTCGCCCTGGTTCGTGACCAGGGTGACGGTGACGGTGCCGGTGGCGGGGACGTCCTCGCCGTTGGGGGCGGAAACCTCGCGGGACGGCTCGCCGGCGTCGGCGTAGTCGCAGGTGACGGTGTCGGGCAGCGCGTTGGCGCGGGACATCGACAGCGGCTCGAGGTCCTGCTCCAGCGGGTCCTCCTGCGCGGTGACGTCCTCGTCGTCGCCGCCGAGGGTGGTGGCCCACCAGATGCCGCCGACGATGAGGGCGAGAATCGCGAGGGTGGCCACGACGACGCCGAGCGGCTTCGTCTTCTCCGCGCGCTCGCGCCGGGAAAGCTCCTTCTCGAGCTTCTGCATCGCTTCCTTGCGACGCTGTTCGTTGCTGCCCACGACTACCTCTTCCTGATGCTTCCGGGGTGCGTTAAATCCGGTTGCCCATTATGCCCGGCGCCGGGGCGGTGGGGGCGCGTCGCCCCCGGGCGCGCCGCAAGTAGTATGTTCGACGAAACACTGCGGCCGCCCCGCCACCGACTGATTACTGTTTGATTGGAGCCCCATGGAAATCCTCGGTTTCCCCTCCGGCCCGTTGCAGACGAACTGCTACGTGGCCACCGGTTACGCGCCGGACGACGACGCCCCGACGCCGTGCGTCATCATCGACCCGGGCATGGACGCCCTGGAGCGGCTCAAGGGGGAGCTGGCGGAGCGGAACCTGGTGCCCGAGGCGATTCTGCTGACCCACGGCCACATCGACCACACCCGCGACGTCGGCGACGCGGCCCGCGAGTGGGACATCCCCGTGTACATCAGCCCGCATGATCGTTTCATGCTGGAGAACCCGATGATCGGCGCGGGCCTGGCCCTGGGCAAGATGTTCAACGTCGCCGAGATGGTGCCGCCGGAGGACATCCACGACCTTGACGACGGCGAGGAAGTCAAGTTCGGTGGCTTGGCCTTTGAGGTCATCCACGCCCCGGGCCATTCGCCGGGCTGCGTGATGCTGCGCGCGACGGACGGCGGCGACGAGGTCGTCTTCTCCGGCGACGTGCTGTTCGCCGGGTCCATCGGCCGCACGGATCTGCCGGGCGCGAACCCGGAGGACATGATGCGTTCGCTGAAGGAGCGGGTCCTCCCGCTTTCCGACGAGCTGGTGATCCTGCCCGGCCACGGCCCGACGTCGACCATCGGCCAGGAGAAGGCCGCCAACCCCTTTCTCCAGCAGGTGAAGTGACCCGGTAGGGTTGACCGGCGTGAGCGAGCAGCAGAAGCAGCAGAAGATCCAGCCCTTTTCCGCGCCGAAGGGCGTGCCGGAGTACGTCCCGCCGGTGTCGCGGACGTTCGAGGCGGTGCGGGGGTATTTCCAGCACCGCGCGAAGTTGGCGGGATACGGGCACATCGAGCTGCCGGTGTTCGAGGACACGGCGCTGTTCGCGCGCGGCGTCGGCGAGTCGACCGACGTCGTGAGCAAGGAGATGTACACCTTCGCGGACCGCGGCGAGCGTTCCGTGACGCTGCGCCCGGAGGGCACGGCCGGCGTGATGCGCTCGGTCATCGAGCACAACCTCGACCGCGGCCAGCTGCCGGTGAAGCTCGTCTACGCGGGCCCGTTCTTCCGGTACGAGCGCCCGCAGGCGGGCCGGTACCGCCAGCTCCAGCAGGTGGGCGTGGAGGCGATCGGCGTGGATGATCCGGCGCTCGATGCCGAGGTGGTCGCGCTTGCCGACGCCTCGTTCCGCGGCATCGGCCTGACCGGCCAGCGCCTCGAAATCACGTCCCTCGGCGACGATTCCTGCCGGCCCGAGTACCGCCGCAAGCTGCAGGACTTCCTGTTCGCGCTGCCGCTGGACGAGGAGACCCGCCGCCGCGCGGAGCTGAACCCGCTGCGCGTCCTCGACGACAAGCGCCCCGAGGTCCGCGAGATGACCGAGGACGCCCCGATGATGCTCGACCACCTGTCGCCGGAGTGCGAGGCGCACTTCGAGACGGTGCGCGGCATGCTCGACGACCTCGGCGTGGCGTACGTGATCAACCCGCGCATGGTCCGCGGCCTGGATTACTACACCAAGACCTGCTTCGAGTTCGTGCACGATGGCCTGGGCGCGCAGTCCGGCATCGGCGGCGGCGGCCGTTACGACGGCCTGATGGCGCAGCTCGGCGGCCAGGAGCTCTCCGGCATCGGCTACGGCCTCGGCGTCGACCGTGCGCTGCTGGCCCTGGAGCGCGAGGGCAAGACCTTCGGCGACGAGCGCCGGGTCGACGTCTACGGCGTCGCGCTCGGCGAGGACGCCCGCCGCCGGATGGTGGCGCTGGTCAACGAGCTGCGCAACGCCGGCGTCAGCGCCGACATGTCCTACGGCGGCCGCGGCCTGAAGGGCGCGATGAAGGGCGCCGACCGCGCCAACGCCCGCTTCGCCCTGGTGCTCGGCGAGTCCGAGCTCGCCGCGGGCGAGGTGCAGGTCAAGGATCTCTCCGCGCACGAGCAGCGCGCCGTCGCGCTGTCCGACGTCGCCGGCGAACTGGCGCGCGAGCTGGGTTAGAGATTCGTCGGCGGCGGGCCCCCGGTCCGCAGCGCCTCGACGACGACTGCCGCAGGTTCCGCGTGGACCTGCGGCAGATTGCGTTCGAAGGGCGGCTGCAGCGCCCGGGTCTGCCATTCGTGCCCGGAGTTCCGGGGGTCGCCCGTCGGGAAGCGGGGATCCATGAGCAGCCAGCCGCCGGTGGCGGACAGGTACGGCGCCCACGCGGCGACGATGCCGTGCAGGACGTCGCCGCCGGTTCCGGAGTCGACGACTTGGTAGCGCAGGCCCGCCGGGATGCCGTTGGCCCGCAGCAGCGCCGCGAGCAGGTGCGACTGGGCGTAGCAGATGCCTTCGCCGGCGGCGAGCACCTCCGACGCGGTGACGGCCGCCGCGGAACCACTCGTGTCGTCCGGGTGGGCGATGCGGTCCCGCACGTACGCGAAGCAGGCGCGGACGGTCTCGTCCGGCGTCCGCCCCTGCACCGATGCGGCGATCTCCGTGACCGCGGGGTGCCCGTGGTCGATGATGGCGGTCGCCGCCAGGAATGATTCGTCGGGGAGCATGCCCCCAAACTACCGCGGCGGAAACCCGTCGACGTCGATCTTCCGCATGCCCATCAACGCCGCGTAGGAGCCGGGCCGCGACATCAACTCGGCCATGGTGTCGGGCACCACCTGCCACGACACGCCGTACCGGTCCCTGCACCATCCGCACCGCTCCGCGGCCGGGTCGGTCGACAGCGCGGCCCAGACCCGGTCGAGCTCCTCGCCCGGGCGGCACTCGACCAGGAGCGAGACGGCCTCGTTGAATGTCGTGTCCTGCGGGACGGCCGAATCCATCGCCGCGAACGAGTCGCCGGCGAGACGGAAATCGGTGAACATCACGGCGCCGTGGCCGTACTCGACGAGGGTGCCGCGCGCGGAATCGTCGAAAAGCGAGATCCAGTCGTCCGTGGCTTCGCGGGCCTTGTCCTGGTTCGGTCCGCCGAACATGAACGTCGGCGTGAGGAACGGCCTCGGCTCACCCTCCGGGTCGGTCAGCATCAGCTGCCACGTCACGCCGTAGCGGTCGGCGATCCACGCGTAGCGGGGGCTGTGCGGGTACTCGCCGAGCTCCATCATCGACTCGCCGCCCTCAAGCAGCGCGTCGTGGACCGCGTCCAGGCGGGCGCGGGCCCCGAAGTTGAGCAGGAAGCTTATGGAGTGGTTCGGCCGGAACTCCGGGCCGGCGTTTATCAGGGTCAGCGGACGGCCGTGGATCTCGATGTGCACCGTCAGGGGCCGCCCGGCCATGTGCGCCTGGAAATCCGGCAACCCGTCCTCCGGGTACACGACGATCCTCGTGACCGCCGAGTCCCGGAAAACGCCCGCGTAAAACTCGGCGGCCTCCAGGGCCGTGCCATCGCACCAGATGTTCGGCGTGATCCTCATGCGCCCGAATCTAGCCCAGGTGGCCCTTCAGCAGGTCGCCGAAGGAGGGGCCGGACGGCTCCTCGATGCCCGAACCGGATCGGCGGGTGCTTCCCGACGCCAGCCCGCCGACGCCCTGCGCCAGCACCAGGTCCGCCAGTTCGCCGGCCGCCCGCGCGGCGCGCTTGGCCAGCGGCTCGATGGCGTCGCCGTTCGGGCCGCCCGTGAACGCGGCCTGGCCGAAGTCGTCCGTGGCGGCGAACACGCCGGTCGGCGTCGCGGTGGCGCCCATGTAGGCGAACAGCGGGCGTAGCGCGTGGTCGACGACGAGCGAGTGCCGCGCCGAACCGGCGGTGGCGCCGAGGATGACGGGGACGCCGCGCATGGCGTCGTCGTCAAGCGAATCGATGAACATCTTGAACAGGCCCGAATAGGAGGCCTTGAACACCGGCGTCACGGCGATGACCGCGTCGGCGGAGGCGACCGTGCGGCGCGCCTCGTCGAGCGCCTCCGAGGCCAGGCCGCCGACGGTGAACGCGTCGGCGAGGTCGCGGGCGAGGTCGCGGACCTCGATGACCTTCACCTCCGCGGACTCGCCGCGGGCGGTGATGGCGGCGACGGTGGCGTCGGCGAGCGTGTCGGCGAGCTGCCGCGTCGACGACGGCGTGGACAGGCCGGCGGTGATGACGGCGATGGTGCGCATCGGTTACTCCTGACCCTCGACGCGGCCCGGCTGCACCGTGTGGTGCGGGTGCTCGCGGTCGAGCTTGAGGGTGGCGTGGGTCGGCGGGTCGGACGGCACGTGCTCCGGGCGGCGCGCCTCCATGCGGCGGCGGACCTCCGGCACGACCTCCTTGCCCAGGATCTCGATCTGCTCGAGGACGACCTCCAGCGGCAGGCCGGCGTGGTCCATGAGGAACAGCTGGCGCTGGTAGTCGCCGACCCAATCGGCGAACTGCATCGTGCGCTCGATGACCTGCTCGACGGTGCCGACCGTCAGCGGCGTCATCGAGGTGAACTCCTCCAGCGACGGGCCATGGCCGTAGACCGGCGCATTGTCGAAGTACGGGCGGAAGAACTTCTTCGCCTTCTCCTCCGTGTCGCCGATGAAGACCTGGCCGCCGAGGCCGACGATCGCCTGATCCGCCTGGCCGTGGCCGTACTGCTCGAAGCGGCGGCGGTAGATGTTGACCATCTTCGCCGTGTGCTCCTTGTTCCAGAAGATGTTGTTGTGGAAGAAGCCGTCGCCGTAGAAGGCGGCCTGCTCGGCGATCTGGACCGAACGGATGGAACCGTGCCACACGAACGGCGGGGTGTCGTCCAGCGGCCACGGCGTGGAGACGTAGCCCTGCAGCGGCGTGCGGAACTCACCCGACCAGTTGAGGGGCTTCTCGCGCCACAGTCGGCGCAGGAGGTGGTAGTTCTCCACGGCCAGGGGGATGCCCTTGCGGATGTCCTTGCCGAACCACGGGTACACCGGGCCCGTGTTGCCGCGGCCCAGCATCAGGTCGACGCGGCCGCCGGACAGGTGCTGCAGGAAGGCGAAGTCCTCCGCGATCTTCAGCGGGTCATTGGTGGTGATCAGCGTCGTGGCCGTCGACAGCTGCAGCTTCTCGGTCTTCGCCGCGATGTAGCCGAGATGCGTCGTCGGGGAGGACGGCACGAACGGCGGGTTGTGGTGCTCGCCGGTGGCGAAGACGTCGAGGCCGACTTCCTCGGCCTTCAGCGCCATCTGGGTCATGGCGTTGATGCGCTCGTGCTCCGTGGGGGTGGTGCCCGTGGTGGGGTCCGTGGTCACGTCGCCGATGGTGAAAATGCCGAACTGCATGGGTGGCGCTCCTGTTCGTTGGTTGCTCCGCGCGGCCGGGGGTCCGTGCTTGCCGTGGCCTGCTGTGGCTTGTTGAGGCCCGCTGTGGCTGGTGCGGTCTTCCGCCCCGGCCCGCGCTGTTGATACGTCAACAATAACGACGGATGGCGGCATTGGCAACTCTCTGTGACGCGCGCCTCACTTTGCTCGGTGTGGTGTGGGGTGTGGGGTGCCGTGTCGGCGGCCGGGTTTGTGCCTGGGTTTGCGTCTGGGGTGGGCCTGGGTTGTGACCTCATTGCGTGCGGGCCGTGTTCGGGTATGTGCCCGTCCTTGCGCCGGTGGTTCCAGTTGTTTTCCACCGGAGGGTGTGTCTTTTCGAGCGTCCATCACCCTCTAAATATGGCCTTGACCTGCAAGGTTCGTGACATAAGCGTTGCGGGAAGTTCACCTTCCGGACATCGAATGCGCGTGCGAATCAGGGTAATCTTGGTGTCGCTGGCGGGGAGTCAAGACCGCCATTAAGGCACAGTTCTTTTGATTCTTGGAGGGGGACATGGGTACCGCATTCAACAACGAGTTCGATGAAGACGGCAACGGCGGCGACGGCGGCAACCACGGCGTCGGCGACATCGGCGTCGACGTCGACCATGCCGGGGCTGGCGGGCATTCCGCGGCGGATGCCGGGTCCGGCGAGCGTTCGGCGGAGGATGACGGGGCCGTTGACGAGCCGGCGGTCCTGTTCTCCCCGAAGCGGTACGCGCACGAGAGGGTGGATGACCCGGTGTGCGCCATGGGGCTGCGTCGGAATGCGGCTGAGCTCGAGGTATCACGGATCGCCGCGCCCAATCCGGACGATGACGTCGAGGATCACCTGGCGCGCATCCACCCCAAGCTCGGCGTGCCCAATTCCGTGGGGCTCGCCTACTGCGACATCGGCACGGCGCTGCGGCTGCTGCCGAATCTGGCGCGGCTTCTGGCGGAACGCCCGTTCCTTCCGTTCCAGCACCTCAAGGTGCTCGCGCGGACGATTCCGCCGGTGGACCCGGAGGTTCTGCCCGTCGTGGAGCGCGACCTGCTCCGGTTTCTGTCCCCGAACCGGGAGGGGCAGGCGCTGCCGGGGCCGCGGAGCCTGTTCAACCATCTGCGCCGGTCCATCGAGCACCTCGACCCGGACATGCGCCCCAGGGACCCCGAGGAACAGCCGCCGCCGAAGCCGAAGGTCGAACGCATGGACATCGACACGAGGAGCGATGAGTGCGCCAAAATCACCGCGATCCTCCGCGCCGACGAGGGCCGTGAATTCGAGGCGATTATCCGGGCGATCGTCAACGCCCACGACTGCACCATGCAGGAGGCACTCATGCACGCGGTGCGGAATACCGCGGACGTGTCGGTGAACATCAACATCTACCGCGACGTCGCCGGCGGCCCCGTGTGGATGTCCGGCGTCGGCTGGCTCGACGAGGTCGCCTCCCGTGAATGGGTATCCCGCGTCACCGGTGTCCGCATCGCCACGAATGGCCTGGTCGGCGGGTACACGCCCACGGACGCGATGATGGCGTTCCTCGAGGGCCGCGACGGCACCTGCCGGTTCCCCAACTGCGAACGCCCCGCGCACGTCTGCGACAAGGACCACGTCATGCCGTACGACCACGGGAACCCGGCGGCGGGCGGGCCTTCCGACACCGGGAACCTCCATTGCCTCTGTCGCCGCCACCACAACCTGAAGACCTCCGGTCTGTGGAACGTCGAGGCGCACCCCGACGGCACCGAAGTGTGGAGCAGCGCCGACGGTGAGGAGGAATACGTCACCATGCCGGAGGGGCCGCTGCGCGGCTTCGGCCGCCGCACCTTCGATCAGCGCGCCACGCGCCTCGCCGCGACGCTGAAGGAGCATAACGACGCCCGGCGCGCGCATCTGGCCGAACAGCGGGCCACCACGGAAGCCGCCAAGAACGCCGGCCGCGCCGAGTTCTGGTCGAAGTTGATGAAGGGTGAGGGGGAGCCGGCCCCCGGGAACGAAGGCGAGACCGATGACGGGGCAGCGGCCCCCTGGAAGGAGGGCGGCGCCGATGAACCGCCGTTCTGACGACGCGGCGCACCGCCGACTAGTACGAACCGACCTGGACTTCCTTCCACAATGCGGGAAGGTCGGCGCCGCCGACGACGCGCAGCGGCTTCTGGTGCGGGCGCCCGTGCTCCGTGAGGATCAGCGCACGGGGAACGAGGCCGTCGTCACCGGGGATGGTCAGCGCGGTGACGGCGTCCTGCACCGTCGTGGTGCGCGGCATGAAGTACGGCTCATCGCGGGAACCGGCCCACTCCAGCACGTCGGCGACGGTCTTCGCCTCCAGGCGCCCGTCGTCGCCGTAATCGTGGGCGACCCACAGGGCGATGGCGTCGGTGGTCAGCAACGCGGTGCAGGTGCCGTCGTCGACGCCGCCCTCGTACACGGGGAACTGGGAATAGGTGGACTCCGCGAGGACGCGGAACACGTCCTCGATGGAATCCTCCGGGGTCACCGTCACCGGCCGCCGCTGCGGGAGGACGCCCAGGACCGTCGGCGGGTCGATGATGTTCCGGGCGAGCCGCTCGATGTCGTCGACGGTCTCGGGCAGCGGGTCGGCGATGGGGCGGCCGTCGCGGTACTCGCCGTGGCTGATCGCGTTGCGCAGGTCCGAGAAGGCCATGAGGGCGGAGCGTTGGGCGTCGGAAAGCCTGTGCTTGCGGTGGGAAAGGTTGACCATCCACTTGAAGCCGTCCGACGGGCGGGCCTTGAGGTCGCGCCGCAAATGGGCCTCGATGTCGTTGAACGCCGCGAGGAAGTTCGTGGCGTTGCCGCCGGGGCGGGCGTCGGAGGTCACATCGGCGTCGGTCATGCCACCAGGCTACCGGGGCCTAAACTGGGGGACATGAACGCCAATAACCGGGTCCCCAACCGCACCTCGCGCGCCATCGCGCACGTCATGGACGACCTGTTCACCATCCCCGGCACCAACCGCCGATTCGGGATCGATCCGCTGATCGGTCTGATCCCGGGCGTCGGCGACGCGGCGGGCGCGGTGGCGACGGCGGGCCTCATGATCGACGGCATCCGCCACCGGGTGCCGCTCATCGTGCTCGTCCGGATGGCGTTCAACCTGATCCTCGACATGACCATCGGCGCCATCCCCGTCGTCGGCGACGCGTTCGACTTCCTGTTCCGGGCGAACATCCGCAACGAACGCCTGATGACGAAAGCACTCGCGGACCCCGCCCGGGAGGCGAAGTCCGCGAAACGCTATCTCATCGGCGCGGGGATCCTGCTGGTCCTCGTCGTCGTCCTCATCATCGCGCTGGCAATCGGCGCGCTGTGGGGGCTCACCGTCCTGATTGAAACGACCTTCTAGCGGTACACGCCGCGGTCCAGGGTGTCGCACTGCGACATCTGGCCGGTGCGGTAGCCGGTGAGGAAGGCGTCGGCACGCTGCTCGGCGGAACCGTGCGTCCACAGGTCCGGCCGGACGTCGCCGCCCGAATGCTGCTGGATGGTGTCGTCGCCGATGGCGCGGGCGGTCTGCAGGGCGTCGGCGACCTGCTCGTCGGTAAGCGGCTCGAGGATCGCGTCGGGGCCCTTGTCCGCGTAATGCGCCCAAATGCCGGCGTAGCAGTCGGCCTGCAGCTCAATCTTCACGGCGTTCGAATCCGGGCCCGGGTCGTTGTAGTCCGACAGGCCCAGCGTGCCCTCCAGCTTCTGGATGTGATGCGCGAACTCGTGCGCGACCACGTACTGCTGCGCCAGCGGGCCATCGCCGCCGCCCATCCGCTCCAACTGATCGAAGAAGGTCACGTCGTAGTACGAGTCCTCGTCGGCGGGGCAATAGAAGGGGCCCGTCGACGCGGAGGCGTAACCGCAGCCGGACTGGGTGGAACCGTCGAAAATTTCGATGCCCGGCGGCTGGTACGCGATGCCGGCCTGCGCGGGCAGCTGCTCCGCCCACACGCGGTCGACGGAAATGCCGGTGAACTCGATGCGGCAGTCGACGTGCTCGTTGGCGTCCTCGCCGGTCTGGCAATGCTCGAAACCGCCCTGCGCGCCCTGCTGGCCACCGGGCTGCTGCTGCGGCTGCTGCAGCTGGGACGGGTCGCCGCCGAGGAGCATGAACAGGCCGACGAGCAGCAGGCCGCCGATGCCGCCGCCGATGGCGATGCCGCCGCCCCGGCCACCGCCGCCGCGGCGCGCGCGGTC
>DUOR01000292.1 GCA_012838715.1 Actinomycetales bacterium | reverse complement strand
TGGACGACGAGGGCCTGGAAGCGTCCTACCAGGCGCACCGCGGCGCCTACCAGCGCATCTTCGACCGCCTCGGCCTGGAGTACGCCATCTGCTCCGCCACCTCCGGCGCGATGGGCGGCTCGGCGTCCGAGGAATTCCTCGCCGTCATCGACTCCGGCGAGGACACCTTCGTGCGCTCCACCGCCTCCGGCTACGCCGCCAACGTCGAGGCCGTGGTCACCCAGGCGCCGCCGGCGCAGCCCATCGAGGGCAAGCCCGCGGCCGTCGTCCACGACACCCCCGACGCCGTCACCATCGAGGCGCTCGTCGACTGGGCGAACTCCGACGCCGCCGGCCTGGGCCGCGAGGTCCGCGCGGAGGACACCCTCAAGGTCGTCATGGTCGCCATCCGCCGGCCGGGCGCCGAGCTCGACGAGGACGGCAACCCCGCCGACAACGAGGGCTGGGAGCTCGCCGGCGTCGGCGTCCCCGGCGACCGCGAGGTCGACATGAAGCGCCTCGAGGCCGCCCTCGAACCCGCGGAGGTCCGGCTCCTCGAGGACCGCGACTTCGCCCGCAACCCGTTCCTGGTGCGCGGCTACATCGGCCCCCGCGGCCTCGCCGCCAACGAGGTGCCGCTGTACGTCGACCCCCGCGTCGTCGAGGGCACCGCCTGGATCACCGGCGCCGACGAGCCCAACCGCCACGTCGTCGACCTCGTCTGCGGCCGCGACTTCACCCCGGCCGGCACCATCGAGGCCGCCAACGTCCGCGAGGGCGACCCGGCCCCGGACGGCGAGGGCACGCTGACGCTGCAGCGCGGCTCCGAGATCGGCCACATCTTCCAGCTGGGCCGCAAGTACACCGACGCCTTCGAGGTCGACATCCTCGACGTCAACGGCAAGCGCGCCCGCCCGACCATGGGCTCCTACGGCATCGGCGTCTCCCGCCTGGTCGCCGTCCTGGCCGAGCAGATGCACGACGAGCGCGGCCTGCGCTGGCCCGCCGCCGTCGCCCCGTACCAGGTGCACGTGGTCATCGCGAACAAGGACGCCGCCGCCGCGGAGGCCGCGGAGAAGCTCGCCGAGGCCCTCGACGCCGCCGGCGCGACCGTCCTCTTCGACGACCGCCCGAAGGTCAGCCCCGGCGTGAAGTTCAAGGACTCGGAGCTGCTGGGCATGCCCGCCGTCGTCATCGTCGGCCGCGGTTTCGCCGACGGCAAGGTCGAGCTCCGCGACCGCATGGGCGGCGAGACCACCGAACTCGCCTACGACGACGCCGTGGCCGCGGTGCTGGAGCTGATTGGCCGCTAGCCTCCGCTCCGAAAATGTTCCGGCTAAAAATGGACTACCCCCACCTTTTGGACCGCCGAAATTTCTTCACTTAGAGTGAGCGCCGCGACCCCACCGTGTGGGCCGCCGTGAATCTTTGGCGTATGAGGTTGAGACGCAAGCTGGTGCGTCCAGTTAGGTGGAACACGTGTCGAATGAATATCCGTTCGAACCCGCGAGCCCTTTCAAGCCGGCGGAACCCCAAACTCCCCTGAAGTCTTTCTTGAAAGACAACAATAGGGTGGTCCTGTTCGGGGGGTTGGGAGTGATTCTCGTTGCCCTCGTCATCCGCCTTTTCTTGGGGTCCGGTTCATCCACCGGAGAACCCGAAAGGCCCGACGTCAACGGGTTGACCATTTCCGCGGCTTGCGAGACGGTTCGGGAAGCCGGCTGGCGCGTGAATGAAGTTGAGGGGTCAGAGAATTCCCGCGAAAAGTCCGATTGCTCGGACACTGAACGGAGGGTAGTCCGAGCCTGGTACGTGACTTTTGAGAAAGAGGACTACAGGGTGACCCTCCGCTTCGCGAACGAGCCCCTGGAGGAGCCGGAGGAGACCCCCGTCGAGGAGTCGACGGCTGAAGAAGCCCCGGTCGAGGATGCCCCGGCCGAAGAAGGGACGAGCGGGTATGAGGCAATCTACGACGAGTACTCCGCCCGGCTCGAAAACGAATGCCCCACTCTGACCTTGGACGAATGCGCAGAGATTTCGAATGAGGGCATCGGCAAAATGGCCGAATACATGTACGGGGCCAGCGGCACGGATGGTCAGTACGAGACGTATGACCACTGGGCAAGGAAGCTGATGGGCGTTTACATTGCTTCGGCCCAGTACGCCTGATCGCAAATTTCGCTGCCATTGACGGCGCGCGGGTTACGCACACCAAGCGCGTGATTTCGCCCCGGCCCTAGAG
>DUOR01000291.1 GCA_012838715.1 Actinomycetales bacterium | reverse complement strand
GCGGGCTCCGGCGTGGCGGACGTGGGTGCCGACGACATCGCCGACCTCACCTCCGGCAACCCCGGCGCCGCGCTGCCGCAGCACATCGTGCCCTTCTACCTGAAGCCGACGCTCACGCGGCACGAGCGCGTCAACGCCCTCAACCGCGTCGCCGGTTCCCTGACCACCGACGAGGTCGCCGAACTCACCGAGGACACCCGCCGCACCCGTGAACCCCGCGCCGTCGCCGAGGAGTGGCTGACCACGTCCCGCTTCGCGACGGGATAGCCGCGGCGCACGGCATTCGTCCTTGCGTCCTCGGTCGGCGGCGTCTGTGCTTTCCGACGGGGGAGTCGCGGCGCACGGCATCAATCGTTGCGTCCGCGGTCGGCGTTAACCGCACTTACCGACGGGGGGAGTCGCGGCGCACGGCATTCGTCCCTTGAGTCCGCAGTCGGCGGCGTCCGTGCTTTCCGACGGGGCGCTCCGGATTTTCGCGGGCCCACCAGAACGCGCTCTCCGGCGATATCCGGTGGCGTCCGGGCCCGAGTGTCATATCGACCCCCGTCGCGCCTGAGGGCCTTTCAGGCGCGATTGCGGCCCACCCTCGAGATCGCGGCTATTTCTGCCGCTGGCCTGCGGAAATAACCTCCAAATGGCGCTTCAAAGCGCTTCCCGGAAAACGAAATAACCGCGAGCTTGGTGGATTACGCGTCAGATCCACCAAGCTCGCGGCTATTCGTTCCGAGGAAATTCGCTTTGAACCGCCATCTTGGTGCGAGGTCTTTCCGAGCCCCGAAAAGGCGTCGCCGAGCGGTCCCGGACACCGTCGTACGGACCGGTTCGCGGTGGCGGGGGACGTCGGCAAGCACAGTGGCCGGGCAAAAGGCACGGCAACGGACCCGGCCAAACGAAAACCCCCGGGCAACCGCGCAAAAGCGGTCACCCGGGGGTTTCGTCGGCACCCGGGAATCCAACCCCGGGCACCTGACCCCGTCAGCTCCCCGCGCGGGGGAGCCTCAACAGCTCCCCGCGCGGGAATGCCCCAACGGCACTACGGCACTACTTGAAGGCTTCCTCCAGCAGGGCCTTCTGCTCCACGGCGTGGACCTTGGCCACACCGGTCGCCGTCGACGACTGGGCGCGGCGGGACACGCGGGTCAGCTTCGGCATGTCCGGCAGGTACTCCGGCAGCTGCAGCGCCAGGAACGGCCACGGGCCCTGGTTGGCAGGCTCGTCCTGGACGAAGCGGACCTCGTCGGCGTTCGGGTACATCTCGAACGCCTCGCGCAGGCGGTTGAACGGCACCGGGTGCAGCATCTCCAGGCGGACCAGGGCGACGTCGTCGCGCTTGTCCTTCTGGCGCTTCTTCTCCAGCTCCCAGTACAGCTTGCCGGAGACCAGGAGGATGGTCTTGACCTTCTCCGCGTCGCCCTCGCCGGACTCGAAGTACTGGTCGTTGATGACCGACTTGAACTTCGTCTGCTCGGTGAACGCCTCCACCGGCGACACCGCGGCCTTGTTGCGCAGCATCGACTTCGGGGTGAAGACGACCAGCGGGCGGTGCAGGTCCGACAGCACGTGGCGGCGGACCAGGTGGAAGTAGTTCGCCGGGTCCGACGGCTGGGCGACGGTGTAGGAACCCTCGGCGCACAGCTGCAGGAAACGCTCGATGCGTGCCGACGAGTGGTCCGGGCCCTGGCCCTCGTAGCCGTGGGGGAGGAGCAGGATCAGCTTGGAGGTCTGGCCCCACTTCGCCTCACCGGACGAGATGTACTGGTCGATGATGGTCTGCGCACCGTTGGCGAAGTCGCCGAACTGCGCCTCCCACGCGACGACCGCGTCCGGGTTGCCCAGGGTGTAGCCGTACTCGTAGCCCATGGCGGCGAACTCGGTCAGGGCCGAGTTGTAGACCATGAAGCGGCCACCGTTGCCCTGCGCGGTGGCGTAGGCGTCGATGGGGTTGTACTCCTGCGCCGTCTTCGGGTCGATCATGACCGCGTGGCGCTGGGTGAAGGTGCCTCGCTGGACGTCCTCGCCGGCCAGGCGGACCGTGCGGCCCTCGCCGGCCAGGGAGCCGAACGCCAGGAGCTCGGCGAAGCCCCAGTCGATGCCGCCTTCCTTGGACATCTCGGCGCGCTTCTTGGCCACGGGGGCGACGCGCGGGTGCGCCTCGAAGCCCTCGGGCACGTCGATGTGCGCCTGGCCGATGGACTGCATGGTCACCTTGTCGATGCTGGTGTCCAGGCCGTGCGGCAGCGGCTGCGAGCCGGTGATGCCCGACTGGTCGGCCGGGGTGCCCTTCTCGGCGGCGCGCACCTCGTTGAACACGGCTTCCATCTGGTCGTGGAAGTCGCGGCGGGCGGCCTCGGCCTCTTCCTCGGAGAGGTCGCCGCGGCCGATGAGGTCCTCGGTGTAGGCGGCGCGGACGCCTTCCTTGGAGTCGATGACCTCGTACATCTGCGGCTGGGTCATCGACGGGTCGTCGGCCTCGTTGTGGCCGCGCTTGCGGTAGCAGACGAGGTCGATGACGACGTCCTTGCCGAAGCGGTTGCGGTACTCGACGGCCAGCTGGCCGACCCACACGACGGCTTCGGGGTCGTCGCCGTTGACGTGGAAGACCGGGCAGCCGTAGGCCTTGGCCAGGTCGGTCGCGTAGTAGGACGAGCGGGAGGAGTCCGGGGAGGTGGTGAAGCCGATCTGGTTGTTCACCACGATGTGGACGGTGCCGCCGACCTTGTAGCCGCGGAGGGCCATCAGGTTGAGGGTTTCCTGGACGACGCCGAGGCCGGCGAAGGCCGCGTCGCCGTGCAGCAGCATCGGCATGACGGTGTAGCCGTCGTCGCCGAGGTTGAGGATGTCCTGCTTCGCGCGGGCCAGGCCCACGACGACCGGGTTGACGGCCTCGAGGTGGGACGGGTTCGCGGTGAGGGAGACGTCGATTTCGCCGTCGCCGAACATCTGGATGTGGCGGCCCTGGGTGCCCAGGTGGTACTTCACGTCACCGGAGCCACCGGCCTGCGCCGGGTCCATGTTGCCCTCGAACTCGGTGAAGATCTGCGACAGCGGCTTGCCGACGATGTTGGCGAGCACGTTGAGGCGGCCACGGTGCGGCATGCCGATGACGACCTCGTCGAGGCCCTGGCCGGCGGCGGTGTCGATGGCGGAGTCCATCAGGGGTATGAGGGACTCGGCGCCTTCGAGGGAGAAGCGCTTCTGGCCGATGTACTTGGTCTGCAGGAAGTTCTCGAACGCCTCGGCGGCGTTGAGCTTCTGCAGGATGTACTTCTGCTCGGCGTGGGTCGGGCGGGGCTGGCCGCCTTCGATGCGGTCCTGCAGCCACTCGCGCTCGTCGGCGTCGAGGATGTGGGTGTACTCCGAGCCGACCTTGAGGCAGTAGGCGTTGCGGAGGCGGCCGAGCACCTCGCGCAGGGTCATCTGCTCCTTGCCGCCGAAGCCGCCGACGTTGAACGTGCGGTCGTAGTCCCAGAGGGACAGGCCGTGCGTCGCGATGTCGAGGTCGCGGTGGTCCGGGGTGATGATGTTCGGGTGGTCGAAGTGCAGCGGGTCGATGTCCGCGAGCAGGTGGCCGCGCTGGCGGTACGCCTCGATGAGGCGCATGACGCGGGTGTTCTTGTCGATGCCGACGTTGGGGATGTCCTGCGCCCAGCGGACCGGGGTGTAGGGGACGCCCATGACGTCGAAGATGTGGTCCCAGAACTTGTCGTCGACCAGCAGGTTGGACATCGTGCGCAGGAACTCGCCGGACTCGGCGCCCTGGATGATGCGGTGGTCGTACGTCGAGGTGATGGTCACCAGCTTGCCGACGCCGAGGTCCGCGAGGCGGTCCGGGGAGGCGCCGGCGAACTCGGCCGGGTAGTCCATGGAGCCGACGCCGATGATGGCGCCCTGGCCCTTGGTCAGGCGCGGCACGGAGTGGCGGGTGCCGATGCCGCCCGGGTTGGTCAGCGAAATGGTGACGCCCTGGAAGTCCTTGGCGGTCAGCTTGCCGTCGCGGGCGCGGACGACGATGTCCTCGTAGGCGTCGACGAACTGCTTGAACGTGAGCTTCTCGCACTCGCGGATGGCGGCGACCACGAGGGAGCGCGAGCCGTCCTTGTTCTGCATGTCGATGGCCAGGCCGAGGTTGATGTTCTCCGGCGTCACCAGGGTCGGCTTCTTGTCGACGATGGCGTAGGAGTTGTTCATGTCCGGGTGGATCATGACCGCCTTGACCATCGCGTAACCCAGGATGTGGGTGAACGAGATCTTGCCGCCGCGGGTGCGCTTCAGCTGGTCGTTGACCAGGGTGCGGTTCTCGAACATGAGGCGGGCCGGCATGTCGCGGACGGAGGTCGCGGTGGGCACCTCGAGGGAGATGTCCATGTTCTTCGCGATCGCCTTGGCGACGCCGCGGAGGGCGGTCTCGCCGGACTCCGGGGACTCGGCGTTGTCGGCCTTGTCCATCGGCGACTTCTTCGCCTGCTGCGGGATCTTCTTGTTCGGGGTGCGGGTCGGCTCGGGGCCCTTGGAGGGGCGGCGGCCCGTCTCCTTGGCCTCGGCTTCGGTGGCCGCGGCGCGCTTCGCCATCGGGGCCGCGTCCTGGGCGGCTCCGCGGGCGGACGACTTAATGCTGTTGCCGGGACTGGCATCCGTGGCAGAGGCGTTCTTGGTGAAGTAATCCCGCCATTCCTGATCCACGGACTGGGGGTCCTTCTTGAACTGCTGGAACATCTCGTCGACCAGCCATTCGTTCTGGCCGAAGCTCATGTCGCTGCTCACGGCAGGTACTCGCCTCTTTTCATGTTGGATTGCATTCGCTGCGGGGGAGATGCGGAGTTTTTGGGGTCAATCAAGGATAACGGTTGTCGCCTTGTTCCTCCACGTCCGCCCGCCCCATATGGTACGTGTCCCAAAGCCGGGCGTAAGCCCCGTTCGCCCGGAGGAGCTGCGCATGGGTGCCGTCCTCGATGATGCGCCCCTTGTCGAGGACGAGGATCCGGTCGGCGCGGGCGGCGGTGGCGAGGCGGTGGGCGACGACGACGGATGTCCGCCGGCCGG
>DUOR01000290.1 GCA_012838715.1 Actinomycetales bacterium | reverse complement strand
GTTTTGCTTTTGCGGTGCCGGGGTTTTGCTTTTGCGGTGCCGGGGTTTTGCTTTTGCGGGGCCGCGGGCGACGGGCTGGGCGAAGCCGCGGGCGACGGCCTGGGCGCGAGGCGGGCCCCGGTTACGCCGCGGCCAGGTCGCGCCAGGGGAGGCCGGAGCCGACCGCGTCGGCGATGGACTCCAGGCCGTGCGCGCGGACCTGCTTGGCCAGGCCGAGGTGGATGTCCCGGATCCAGTCGGGGCCACCGTAAATCAGCGGCGTGTAGCCCTGCAGCAGCGTCGCGCCGGAGGTGATGCGCTCCCACGCCTGCTCGGCGGTCTCGATGCCGCCGACGCTGATGAGCACGGGCCCTTCGTCGTTGGGGGCATCGGTGCGCTGCCCCTCCAGGTGGGCGTGCAGGATTCGCAGGACCTCGAGGCTGCGGGCGGCGACGGGCGCACCGGACACGCCGCCGGCGCCCATCTTCTCCACGACGGAGGCCGGGGTCTGCAGGCCCTCTCGGGAGATGGTGGTGTTGGTCGCGACGATGCCGGCCAGCCCCAGCTCGACGGCGAGGTCGGCGACGGCGCGGATGTCGTCGTCGGAAAGGTCGGGGGCGATCTTCACCAGCACGGGGGAGGTGGTCTCCTCCTGCACGGCGGCGAGAATGGGGCGGAGGGTCTCCACGGCCTGCAGGTCGCGCAGGCCCGGCGTGTTCGGGGAGGAGACGTTGACCACGACGAAGTCCGCCAGGTCGCCGAGCAGCCGCGCCGAACGGCGGTAGTCCTCGACGGCGCCCTCCAGCGGCACGACCTTCGTCTTGCCGATGTTGATGCCGATGACCCCGTCACCCCGCCGGTCGCGCAAATTCGCGGACACGGCCTCGGCGCCGGGGTTGTTGAACCCCATGCGGTTCAGGATGCCGCGGTCGGCCTTCAGCCGGAACAGGCGCGGCGCGTCGTTGCCCGGCTGCGCGTGGGCGGTGATGGTGCCCAATTCCGCGTAGCCGAAACCGATGTCGGCCCAGCAGTCCGCGGCGGTCGCCGCCTTGTCGAAGCCCGCCGCCAGCCCCAGCGGCCGCGGGAAATCGACGCCGAACACGGTCTGCCGCAGCGTCGGATCATCGACGACGAGCAGCCGCGCAATCGCGGCGCGCATCTTCGGCATGCGCTGCAGCCGCGCGAGCCAATCGTTCATCAAAACGTGCACGCGCTCCGGGTCCATGGTGAACATCGCCTTCAGCGATGCCCGGTAGGCGGCGGTTCGGATGGGGTGCGTCACTGCTGGCTCCTCGTGCATGCAGGTGCGGCCCGCAAGTGCAGCGCGGCCGCCGAATCTTTCCCAATTGTGCTTGACGACGCGCCGCCGGGCGAACCGGTCGGCCCCGGCGTCCCCGGGAATGCGGTGCGCCGGTCAGCTACCGGCGGCTCCCGCCGGTTCCCGGCGTCCCGGTCAGTTGTCGGCCGGCGTCAGTTCTCGGCGCCGGCGTCCTCGCCGACCGGGATGCGGTCGACGGGCTCGCGGGGCTCGAAGAGCTCCATCTCGGCCTCGAACTCCCCGCGATTGTCCTCGAGGGCGGCGTCGATGGTTTCGGCGTCGAGGATCTGCGCGCCCGCACCGGAGGCGGAGTAGGCGACCAGGCCGCCGCCGGCGGTGGTGACCAGCGCCTGGGCGTCGGCGACGAGCGGAATCTCCACGGCCTTCACGGACGTGCCGCCGGAAATGTCCCAGCCGGTCAGCACCGAATCGACGGTGGAGGCGACCCACACCAGGTCGCGGCGCGAGTCGACGGCCACGGCCCACGGGCCCTCGGGCACCGGGGTCGACTGGTTCAGGCGGATGATGTCGTCGGCGGTGTAAATCAGCAGCTGCCCGCCCTTCGTGTCCGCCGCGGCGACGAAGGAACCGTCGGGGGAGGCGGCGGCCGGACCGACGCCGATGCCGGCGCGCAGGCCCTCGCCGGTGCGCGAATCATCGAGGATGATCTCGCGGACCGCCGTTTCCGGGCGGTTGAACTCGAGCAGGACGGTGCTGTCGCGCTGGGACTCGATGGGCACCAGCTGCGAACCGTGGCGGGTGACGCGGAAATCGTCGGAATGCTCGCCGTCCGCGCCGAACACGTCGACCGTTTCGGAGTCGGCGCGGTGGCCGACGAGGCGGCCGTCGGAAAGCCCCACCGCAGCGGAGTACGCGGTGCCGCGGCCAATCACCGCGGTGCCGGACCCGTCGGCGGCCAGCACGTGAATGCCGTCCGGGCAGGGGAGGACGGCCACGTTGTCGGAGGCGGCGAGGTCACCGCAGGCCTCATCGACCTCGTTGACGCCCATCGCCGGATCCTCGGGCGTGCCCGACAGCACCTTGTCGCCCGCACGCAGCAGAATGCGGTCCCCGACGCGCGCGGCGCCGGTCACCTCGTAGTCAAGGTCAACGACTTCACCCGCGGGGTCACCCGCCTCTTCACCGGAGGACGGCAGCGGCGTGGCGTTGCCCATCCCCGCAGCGGTTTCCTCGTCGGGGACGGAGCTGCAGGCCGCGAGCGGCAGAGCCAGCGCGACGAAACCTGCGAGGGCGGCGGACATGCGAAGTCGGGAATTGCTGCTCACATTCGTTGACGGTACCACCCGGGGTACCCGCCGCCCGCAACCACGTCGGGAAACAGCCGAAAATCACAGTGCTTTCCGGAGCTCTTCGCCCGCACTTACCCCGCGCTCATTCCACGCTTCCCCCACGCTTCCCCCACGCTTACCGACGGCGCGTCGGCAGCGTCCCCGGTGCATCGCCGGCGCCGATCCGCGAATCGAGTCGGGGCCCGATTTTTCGAAACGCCCCACAATGCGCCCACACGGCCTCTCGCGTTAGGGCTGGGCCCGAGCCCCGGAACCGGGTCGCACCCGCGAGAGGCCCGTTTCCGGCTCATCCAAGGGTACTCCCAACTTCGCGGTTATTCCTGGCCGGGAGGGGAAAGAAAAACCTCCAGATGGAGGTTTAACCCGCTTTTCCGAAAACGGTTGAACCGCGAGATTGGTGGATTTCGCTCGGAACTCACCAACTTCGCGGTTATATCCATCCGCGAAAACCGGATTGAACCGCGAACTTGGTGAACGGCCCGCTTCGGCCCCTCCGCAGCCTTGTCGCGGGCCCATTTCGGGGTCAGTCGCGGAGCCCGAAGCCCCCACGAGCCTCATGCGGGGGTCACGGTGCTTTCCGACGACGGGCCCAGCGGCTCAAAGGGGCACCGCAGCGTGAGGCGGGCGCGGAGGCTAGCCGCAGCTTGAGGCGGGCGCGGAGGCTAGCCGCAGCTTGAGGCGGGTCGGCGTTGAAAGGAGGCTCGGCAGCCAAGGGACGGCCGGCGGCTAGAGGGAGACGTCGTCAAGCGCGTCGCAAATGGCCTTCGGCAAGGCGACGTGCTCGGCGTCGAGGAGTTCCCGCAGTTGGGAGCGGGTGCGGGCGCCCATCAGCACGGAGGTCACGCCCGGGCGGTCCCGCGTCCAGGACAGGGCGGCGGCCGGCGGCGACACGCCCAAACCCTCGGCGGCCGTGCACAGAGCGCCGACGACGTTGACGCCGTGGGGGTCGAGGTAGTCCTGGACCTCGGCGTCGGCATGCTCGGAGGCGCCGCGCGAATCCTCCGGAATGGACTCGCGGTACTTGCCGGTGAGCACGCCCTGCGCGAGCGGCGCCCCCGCGATGAACCCGACGCCCAGGTGCGCGCAAGCGGGCAGCAGCTCCTGCTCGGGGCCGCGCTGCAGGAGACTGTACTCGTGCTGGGAGGCGACGGGGCGAATGCGGCCGGCCGCAGCATGGGTCACCGCGACCTGCCATCCCGTGTACCCCCGCAGCCCCACGTACCTCACGCGCCCCGAACGCACCGCGAACTCCAGGGCGTCGGCGACCTCCTCCGGCGGCGTCGACTGGTCCCAGTACCCCGGCGACCACACGTCCACATGGTCCACGCCCAGCCGCGACAGCAGCGAATCCAAATCCGCCTGCAACGCCCGCCGCGAACAATCGACGCGCCGGCCCACCGGCTGCGCCGGATCCACCCCCGACGCCGCACTGAGCACGACCTCGCCGCGCAAACCTTTCCGACGGAGGATGGACCCGAGCATCTCGTCGGCCACCCGGGAACCGTTCGACGCCGCATGAATCGGCGTCGCATCCACCAGCGAACCGCCGGCGTCGACGAAATCCGAGAGGATCAGCGCCGCCTCATCGCGGTCCGTGCCGGCGCCCCACGTCGCCGTGCCCAATCCCAGGGCCGACACGCGCAGCCCGCTGGCTCCCAAAAGTCGTCGTCGCACGCGGCCCACTCTATCCAAGACCGCCGGACCGCCCGGGCCGCCACACGGGGCCGCGGGGTGGGCTACGCGCGTGGCGGGCCATCCCGACGGTGCAGTGCGGCACCGGCCGCGGGGTGGGCCACGCGCCGCGATGGTTTCCGCCGGGGCCGGGGCGGGGGAGTAGCCTGTTCGCCGTGAACGATTCCCCAGCTTTCCTCGCCGCCGCCGGTGACGCGGCCACCACGGCGACCGCGACGTCCGACATGTCGTGGCTTCAGGTCATCGTCCTGTCGATCGTCCAGGGCCTGACGGAGTTCCTGCCGGTCAGTTCGTCGGGGCATCTCCGCATCGTGTCGGAGCTGTTCTGGGGCGCCGACGCGGGCGCGTCCTTCACGGCGGTGATCCAGTTGGGCACGGAGGCCGCGGTGCTGGTGTTCTTCGCGAAGGACATTTGGCGCATCCTGACGGCCTGGTTCCGCGGGCTGTTCAACAAGGACGCCCGTGATTTCGATTACCGCATGGGTTGGATGGTCATCGTCGGCACGCTGCCGATTGCGATCATCGGTTTCTTCGGCAAGGACCTCATCCGCGAGGGGCTGCGCAACCTGTGGATCACCGCCACCGTGCTCGTGCTGTTCTCCTTCGTCTTCATTGCGGCGGAGAAGTTCTCCAAGCGCAGCCGTTCCTTCGATGAGCTGACCATGCGCGACGCCATCGTCATGGGTTTCGCGCAGTGCCTGGCCCTCATCCCGGGCGTGTCCCGCTCCGGCGGCACGATCTCGGCGGGCCTGTTCCTCAACCTCGACCGTGAGGTGGCCACCCGGTTCAGCTTCCTGCTGGCCATTCCGGCGGTCCTCGCGTCGGGCCTGTTCTCGCTTCCCGACGCCTTCGACCCCCAGGCCGGCCAGGCCGCCTCCGGGATGCAGCTGCTGATTGGCACGGCGGTCGCCTTCGTCGTCGGTTACGCCGCCATTGCGTGGCTGCTGAAGTTCGTGGCCAACCACTCCTTCGCCTGGTTCGCCGCCTACCGCATCCCGGTGGGCCTGCTGGTCATGGGCCTGCTGGCCTTCGGCATCATGCAGCCGCTGTAACGCGGCATCACGCGATCGCTGCACAACGGCATCATGCAGCCGCTGTAACGAGCACCAAACACCGCACCGCGGGGCCCCGATTCCGGGCGCCCGGCGGGTCGCGGAGGCCCCCGTCGGAAAGCTCCGGCGGGGGCCGCGCGCATTACGGGGCGGGCCCCCGGAATGCTGTCGTGACAACCGGCGGTATGGTGTTGCGCATGCAATCGTGGCCGAACCCCTCCATCCCCACCGTGCCCGGCGCCCCCGTGCCGCTGAAGCTCCATGACACCGCGGACGCGCAGGTCAAGCCGGTACGGCCCGGCCCGGAAGCCACGATGTACGTCTGCGGCATCACGCCGTACGACTCCACGCACCTCGGCCACGCCGCCACGTACCTGACGTTCGATCTGGTGCAGCGCGTGCTCATCGACAACGGGCACACGGTGCATTACGTGCAGAACATCACCGACGTCGACGACCCGCTGTTCGAGCGCGCCGAACGCGACGGCGTCGACTGGCGGGAACTGGGGACCTCGCAGATTGACCTGTTCCGCTCCGACATGGCGAACCTGTCGGTCATTCCGCCGCGCGATTACGTCGGCGCCATCGAAAGCGTCGACGAGGTCGTCGAAATGGTCGGCCGCCTCCTCGAATCGGGTGCCGCGTACCAGCTTTCCGACGACGAGTACCCCGACGTCTACTTCGACCGCACCGCCACCCCGCACTTCGGCTACGAATCCAACTACGACGAGGCCACCATGGCCGAGCTGTTCGCGGAGCGCGGCGGGGACCCGGAGCGCGTCGGCAAGCGCGACCCGTTGGACGCACTGCTGTGGCGCGCGGCCCGCGACGGCGAACCCGCGTGGGACGCGCCGTTCGGCCGGGGCCGCCCGGGCTGGCACATCGAATGCTCGGCGATTGCGGTGAACCGCCTCGGCGTCGGCTTCGACATCCAGGGCGGCGGCAGCGATCTGGCGTTCCCGCACCACGAGTTTTCCGCCGCGCACGCCGAGGCCGCCTGCGCCGCAGACGGCAGCTGCGGTGGGCCGGGCGCGGGCGTTGACGGCGGCGCCCACGGCGACAACGCTTCCGGCGGTACCGGCGTCGACGCTTCCGGCGGTACCGGCGTCGACGCTTCCGGCGCGCATCCGCGGATGGCCGGCCATTACGTCCACGCCGGCATGATCGGCCTCGACGGCACGAAGATGTCGAAGTCCCTGGGCAACCTCGTGTTCGTGTCGAAGCTGGTGGAGGCGGGCACGGACCCGTCCGCCATCCGCCTCGGCGTCTTCGCGGGCCATTACCGCTCCGACCGGGATTGGTCCGACGACGTGCTTGCCGACGCCACCCGCCGCCTCGACCGCTGGCGCCACGCCGCCCGCGTGGCATCCGGT
>DUOR01000289.1 GCA_012838715.1 Actinomycetales bacterium | reverse complement strand
GCCCGCGCCGAGAACGCCGAACGCGAGCGCGGCTCCGACGCCCAGCCGCAGCAGTTCGCCGCCGCGCCGGCCGCCCAGCAGGGCGAGGCCGCCACCCCGGACACCCACATGCAGGCCGCCCGCGTCCTGGGCCTGGCCCAGGAGATGGCCGACCGCCTCACCTCCGACGCGCAGCGCGACTCCGACCAGATGCTGGCGGAGGCCCGCTCCAACGCGGACAACACCGTCAACGACGCGAACACCCGCGCCGAGGAGACCCTGTCCTCCGCCCGCAACGAGGCCGAGCAGACCCTCAACGACGCCCGCCAGCGCAGCGAGCAGATGATTTCCGAGGCGCAGCAGGAGTCCGAGCAGACGCTCAACGACGCCCGCCAGCGCAGCGAGCAGATGATCTCCGACGCCGACGCCCGCTCCACCGCGACCATCACCTCCGCCCAGGAGGAGGCCGCGGCCCTGCAGGCCGACGCCGAGCGCAAGCACACCGAGATCATGACCACCGTGAAGGAGCAGCAGCAGGCCCTGGAGGCCCGCATCGACGAGCTGCACATCTTCGAGCGCGAGTACCGCACCCGCCTCAAGACCTTCCTGGAGTCCCAGCTCGAGGACCTCAACTCGCGGGAGTCGGCCGCCCCGGCCGAGGGCTACAACAACTAGCCGCACCTCGCACCGTCGTGAAGCGCCCGACCGCGTCCCGCAGCCCGCGGGGAATGCGGTCGGGCGCTTCGGCGTTGGCGGGGGTGAGGGACTATACTGTCCCCTCGTACGCGCAGTGATCCGGCAATCACCGGGGAGCGCTCCGGAAGAACGGCCCCCGTGGCCCAGTAGAACCGGACGGGTCGGGCCCGCACAGCCCGGACGATGAGCGGGCCCTGCCGGCCCCCACCAGGGGACGGCGCGGCCAAGCGGGGTGGTACCGCGCCTTCGAGCGTCCCCGTGTCCCTTCCGCCGGCGTCCGCCGGTGGCTGAGTCGACCATGGGAGACCACGTGAACAAGCCCACCCCCGCCGGCGGCGCCTACCCGCGCACGGACGAGTTCGGCGCGACCGCCGGCAGCCCGAGCTTCCCCGCCCTGGAGGACCGCGTCCTCAAGTTCTGGGCGGAGGACGACACTTTCCAGGCGTCGATTGACGAGCGCGACGGCGACGAGGAGTACGTCTTCTACGACGGCCCGCCGTTCGCCAACGGCCTGCCGCACTACGGCCACCTGCTGACCGGTTACGTCAAGGACATCGTCCCGCGCTACCAGACCATGCGCGGCAAGCAGGTCAAGCGCGTCTTCGGTTGGGACTGCCACGGTCTGCCGGCGGAGCTGGAGGCGGAGAAGCAGCTCGGCATCACCGACAAGGGCCAGATCGAGGAGATGGGCCTGGCCAAGTTCAACGACTACTGCGCGACGTCCGTGCTGGAGTACACGAACGAGTGGCAGGAGTACGTCACCCGCCAGGCGCGCTGGGTGGACTTCGACAACGGCTACAAGACCATGGACCCCGACTTCATGGAGTCGGTCATGTGGGCGTTCAAGGCGCTGTACGACAAGGGCCTGATCTACCAGGGCTTCCGCGTCCTGCCGTACTCGTGGGCGGAGCACACCTCGCTGTCGAACCACGAGACCCGCCTGGACGACTCGTACAAGATGCGCCAGGACCCGACCCTGACCGTCACGTTCCCGGTGACGGGCGCGGTGCCGGGCTCGGCCGCGGAGTCGACCCTCGCCGAGCACCCGGAGCTTTCCGACGCCGCCGCCCTGGCGTGGACGACCACCCCGTGGACCCTGCCCTCCAACCTGGCGCTGGCCGTGCACCCGGAGGTCGAGTACTCGCTGGTGAAGGTGGGCGAGAAGGGGCTGGCCGAGTTCGTGGGCCGCACCTTCCTGCTGGCGTCGAACCTGGTCGCGTCCTTCGCCAAGGAGCTGGGCAAGGACCGCGAGATCGTGGCCACCTACACCGGCGCGCAGCTGGAGGGCCTGACCTACGAGCCCATCTTCGACTTCTTCGCCGACCAGCCGAACGCCTTCCAGATCCTGGTGGCCGACTACGTCACCACCGAGGACGGCACCGGCATCGTCCACCAGGCCCCGGCCTTCGGTGAGGACGACATGGCGACCTGCCAGAAGTACGGCATTGAGCTCGTCATCCCCGTCGACATGGACGGCAAGTTCACGTCCTTGACCCCGCCGTACGAGGGCCAGCTGGTCTTCGACGCGAACAAGGACATCATCCGCGACCTGAAGGGCGCGGCCCGCGTGGTGCGCCACCAGACCATCGAGCACTCCTACCCGCACTCGTGGCGTTCGGGCGAGCCGCTCATTTACATGGCGCTGCCGTCGTGGTTCGTCGCCGTGACCAAGTTCCGCGACCGCATGGTCGAGCTGAACCGCGAGCAGATCGAGTGGATGCCGGAGCACATGCGCGACGGCCAGTTCGGCAAGTGGCTCGAGGGCGCCCGCGACTGGAACATCTCCCGGTCCCGCTACTGGGGTTCCCCGATCCCGGTGTGGGTGTCGGACAACGACGAGTACCCCCGCGTCGACGTGTACGGCTCCCTGGCGGAGCTGGAGCGCGACTTCGGCGAGCGCCCCAAGTCGCTGCACCGCCCGGACATCGACGAGCTGGTCCGCCCGAACCCGGACGACCCGACCGGCAAGTCGATGATGCGCCGCGTGCCGGAGGTCCTGGACTGCTGGTTCGAGTCCGGTTCCATGCCCTTCGCGCAGAAGCACTACCCGTTCGAGAACAAGGAGTGGTTCGACACCCACTCGCCGGCGGACTTCATCGTCGAGTACTCGGGCCAGACCCGCGGCTGGTTCTACACGCTGCACGTCCTGTCGACGGCGCTGTTCGACCGCCCGGCGTTCAAGAAGGTCGTCGCGCACGGCATCGTGCTGGGCAACGACGGTCTGAAGATGTCGAAGTCGAAGGGCAACTACCCCAACGTCAACGAGGTCTTCGGCCGTGACGGTTCCGACGCGATGCGCTGGTTCCTCATGTCCTCGCCGATCCTGCGCGGCGGCAACCTGGTGGTCACCGAGCAGGGCATCCGCGAGGGCGTCCGCCAGGCGCTGTTGCCGATGTGGAACGCCTACTCCTTCCTGCAGCTCTACGCCTCGAAGCCGGCGCAGTGGGCCACGGATTCGACGAACGTGCTGGACCGCTACATCCTGGCGAAGCTGGCCACGACGGTCCGCGCCACCACGGAGAAGCTGGACGCCACGGACATCGCCGGCGCGACCGACGAGATCCGCTGGTTCTGCGACGCGCTGACCAACTGGTACGTGCGCCGTTCCCGCGACCGCTTCTGGGCGGGCGACGAGGAGCACCCGGAGGCGTTCAACACGCTGTACACGGTCCTGGAGACCCTGACCCGCCTGGCGGCGCCGATGCTGCCGATGGCGACGGAGGTCATCTGGAAGTCCCTGACCGGCGGCCGTTCGGTGCACCTGGCGGGCTGGCCCTCGGCGGAGGATCTGCCGGAGGACGCGGCCCTCGTCGACGCGATGGACGACGTCCGCGCGGTGTGCTCGGCCTCCTCGCGCGTGCGCAAGGCCCACCAGCTGCGCAACCGTCTGCCGCTGCCGAAGCTGACGGTGGCCATCCCGGACGCGGATGCGCTGGAGCCGTTCAAGGACATCGTCCGCGACGAGGTCAACGTCGACGATGTGGAGCTGACCGAGGACGTCGCGTCCGTCGGCCGCTTCGAGGTCGCCGTCAACGCCCGGGCCGCGGGCCCGCGCCTGGGCAAGGACGTGCAGACGGTGATCAAGGCCGTGAAGTCCGGCGACTACGAGGTCGTCGACGGCACGGTCGTCGCCGGCGGCATCGCGCTGGAGGAGGGCGAGTACACCCGCCGCCTCGTCGCGGAGAACGCGGAGTCGACCGCCGAGGTCGACGGCGTCGATGGCCTGGTCGTGCTGGACATGACGGTCACCGAGGAGCTGGAGGCCCGTGGTTGGGCCGCCGACCGCATCCGTGGCCTGCAGGACGCCCGCAAGGCGTCGGGACTGGACATCACCGACCGCATCTCGGTGACCATGAACGTCCCGGCCGGGCGCGCGGAGTGGGCCGGGCGCCACAAGGACCTCATCGCCGGTGAGGTGCTGGCGATCTCCTTCGAGGTCGTCGTCGACGGCGACGCCCTGACCCATGACCTGGGCGACGGCTGCACCGCCGACGTCGCGAAGGCCTAGCCCCGGTCGGAGGTTATCCACAGCCCGGAATCCATCCCCAGACGGGGACGGGTTCCGGGCTGTCGCGCTGTCCGGGACGGTCCCGCGCGTCTAGGTTCGGCCCCGTCGACGCGGGTGGGACGGCCATCCGCGCACTTCACGGAAAGGGCGGGACGATGCTGGGGTACGGGGGATGGGACGGGGCGGTTGGCCCGGGGGACGCGGCGGAGCCGGATCTCCGCGACGTGGACGAGAGGTTCGCCGATTGGGAGCACCTGATGGCGGTGGAGGAGCTCGCGGGGATGCTGGGCCGGGAATTCGGTCCGGCGCGGAACTGGCCGTGGACGTGGGCGCGCCGCCCGGATCTCGCGGAGTGCGTGCTGGACGCGGTGTTCGCCATTCAGGCGCGGCACGCCGACGTGGAGCGCCTGCTGCTGCGCTGGCGCG
>DUOR01000288.1 GCA_012838715.1 Actinomycetales bacterium | reverse complement strand
GCGCCGAGGGTGCCGTCGACGACGACGGCGCCGACGCCCGCGGGGGCGTCGGAGTTGGCGTCGGCATCGGAGTTGGCCAGGATGCCCGCCTCGAGGAGCTCGGTGACGCGGTGCAGGAGCACCGGCACGTGGCCGTGCTCGCCGGAGCGGCGGTCGTCGGCATGCGGGGCGCTAGCGGCGGCGCCCGTTGCGGCGCCCGTGGCGGCGGCCGAATCTGAAGTCACAGAAGGAACATCAGGCACTTGCGTAACATCAGTGGGTTCGCTCATGTGCCCCTCCCTCCGCGGTCGTCCAGGCTCCCGACCGTGCCGGCCGGCATATGACATACGTGCAATGGCGGACCGGCGGCGTTCACAGGGCCCTGCCCGAACCGGACCTGGTGTCGGGGAAGTACACCAGGGACGGCTCGGACAGAGTCCTTGCGGACGCTCCCGTCCCGGACGGCTCGACTCGGGCGACTACAGCACCCCGAAGAGCGAATCATCTTCACCCTCGGAGAAGTCTTCCTCGTGCTCCGCCTGGTAGGCCTCCCAGGACTCGCGGTCCCAGATCTCCAGGAAATCGATGGAACCGATGACGACGCATTCCTTGGACAGGCTCGCGTACGAGCGATGATCCGCGGACAACGTGATGCGGCCGGAGCCGTCGGGGCGCTGCTCGTCGGTGCTCGCCGCCAGGTTTCGGATGAACGCACGCGCACGGGGGTTCGTGCGCGACGCCTTCGTCGCCCGCTGCGCCAGCTTGACGAACTCTTCCTTGGGGTAGACCGCCAGCGAGTGGTCCTGCCCCTTGGTGACCATCAGGCCACCGGCGAGTTCCTCGCGGAATTTCGCCGGAAGAGTCAAGCGCCCTTTGTCGTCCAACTTCGGGGTGTAGGTGCCGAGGAACATCGAGTCGCCGGCTCCTTTCCCCTCGTCCGACCGGGGCTTTCATCCCGAATGCGCTTGACCGCTTCGCTTGTCGCGTCGTTTTCGATTGTCGTTTTCCTGCGATGCCAATCGACCTTGTCTGACATCACGGCCCACACTACCCCACTTTGCCCCACTAGCAACACCATCCCGGCGCGTTTCCCAGGCAAAACATGGTCAACAAAATGCCACTACCTGCATATTCCCAGGTGGGGCGTCCGCCCGTGGATGAAGCCGCCGCGACCTTCCCTGCATTACGACGGAAAAGTTTCTGGCACCGTCGCCGTGTCGCAGCTCACTTTTACTGGCGACTCTTTCTTCGACGGCCTTCATCCCGGCCCCGTCGGCCGGGCAAAACCCCAGGACAGTCCCTCCAGGCCTCGGCGGAAACCCCACTCCCCGACCTCGTCCCCGAACGCCCACCGACCACCCGCCGACGCGGTGGGGCAAAGTGGGGATTCAAGGTGGGGCGAAGTGGGGCCTCGAGGTGGGGCCCCTGGATCACGAAAACCCCGCCCCGGTCATCCCGGGGCGGGGTGTTGGTGTTTTCGTCTCACCGGCGAGTCATCCGGTGGGCTTTCGTGTCAGCGCCCTTCGAAGCGGCCGCGGAAGCGATCCTCGAGACCACCGGACTGGCGGGGCTTGCGGGGCTTCTTCGCCTTGTTCGACTTGCCGCCGCCCTTGGCGGAGGAGCCTACGGAAACGAGGCCGGGCTTGTCGCCGGTGCCGGTGAGGGCCCACACGCCGGCGCCGAACATGGCCAGGAATCCGACGACGCTGAGAATGAGGAACCACAGGCTCATCTGCGCTCCGGCCACGCCTCCGATGAGGAGGGCGAGGCCCACGGCGATGATGGCGATGACCCGCGGGGAGAATCCGCGCGGCACACGATCTCCGCCGAGGTCAGCGGCCTTGCCGGACATGGTGGACCCGAACTTGGGATCCTCCGCGTAGAGGGCCGACTCGATTTCGGCGAGCATCCTCTGTTCCTGCTCGGAAAGTGCCATGGTGTCCTCCGCTGACTCGTGGTCGGATTCGTTCATTCGTGGGCCGGGTACGCCCATCGTCGACGGTCCAACCTCTTTCGCAACTAACGGACGGGGACGGCCATTTGTTCCCGCTCGCCGCCCCTGTTCGTCATGTTCCGCCGGAGGTTTCGCCGCCACCGGGTTCTTTTGTGGCCCAGTGTACGCACGAGTCACCCCCGTTACCAACAGGTGAAAACGCGGTTAATCGATCTTTCGAAAACGCGCCCCACCTCACGTTTCATACCCTTAGCGCACGTTCAGCAAAACCTTGGTGTCCGGCATTAACTCCCCCGCCGCGGTGGGCCACCGAATCGCACGCGGGAAACCACCGGATCACCACCCGCGCACACGGTCAGGCCACGTCGTCGAGCAGACCGAAGTCCGCGGACACCTCGGCGAGGAAATCCCCTGCCATCGCCTGGATGCGGCGGGCCTCGAGCTCATCCGGATGCCGCTTCAGGCCGAGCAGCAGATCCTCGCGCAGCGGGGAGACCGCCTCGAACCGCTCCGCCCACGGGGAATATGCGGGGGCATGCCGACGCAGCCGCGCCCACGCACTGGAATCCGCCCGGCGCCGCCGCCCCGGAGCCTCCTCGAGCACCGCGCCCGCGACCCGCAGCGCAGCCTGGTACGAATATTCGATACGGTCCGCCGCCGGCGCCGTCCGCGCCTGCCGCAGCAGCGCTTCCGCGCGCCCCATGAAAGTGACGGCCTTCGGGGACACGCCCGCCGGCGCCACCACCGCCTTCCGTCCATGAATTCCCTTGACCATCTCCAACACCCCTTCTCTTTCCCGCCTTGCATCGCATTCCGAACATTTCGACCGGCCGGAACCTCTCGTCCAACCGACACCCCGGACACTAGAACCCGCCCCGGATTCACCTCCCATCATATTCGAACATCCATTCGTACACAAGGGTTCGAACCGTCGAAAATCCCGAACACCCTTTCGTCGCACCCCACCCGGTGGAAAACATGCCCCGTCGGAAAGCGGCCGGAAGAACCCGCGCACCCGGGCACGCCCGCCCGCCCCGCCCCTCGCAGTGGCGTCGGCCACAGGGCCCGCGGTTAAGCTGGACGGGTGCGATACAGCGTGCTCCCCGTCCCGGACGACGTTTTCCGGCTCCGCCTTCACGAGGCCGTCTCCCTGTATGTCGGGGCGATGGGCTACGACCCGTCGATCACGGACGCCCGCGTGCGCGCGTGGGCGAATGCGCGCCTGGAGCCGGGGTGGGCGGCGGTGGTGGCGGTGCGGCATCCGGAGGACGTGTCCCCCGCGGATGCGCTGCGCAACCTCAATTGCCCGCTGGCGGGAGTGGCGTATTGCGTGCGCGGGCAGTCGACGCAGTGGTGGCACGTGCAGGTGCGCGCCGGCATGGCGGAGAAGCGGTGGCCGTTGCGCGCCGTGTCGGATGTGCTGGGCGATTACGTCGAGCTCGCGGAGATCCACGTCGATCCGGAGCATCAGGGCGCGCGCCTCGGCGAGCGTCTCCTCCATGAGCTGATGGCCGGCCGCCCCGAGTCCCACGTCCTGCTGTCCACCCCCGAGGTGCCCGACGAGGCCAACCGCGCGTGGCGCCTCTACCGCCGCCTCGGTTTCACCGACATCCTGCGGCATTTCAATTTCGCCGGCGACTCCCGGCCGTTCGCCGTGCTGGGCGCCTCCCTCCCTTTGCTTGCCGACGCCCCGGAACCGGCGGCCCCGACCGCGGAGGGCGCCCCGTGATCACCGGTGGATTGCTCCGCGACCGCGCCCGGCGCGCCCTCGCCCTGGTGGTGCTGCTGCCGGCGCTGGCGCTGTCGGGGTGCTTCACGGCCGACGCCGGGCTGGCCATCACCAATGGCGACCGGGTCAACGGCACCATCCACGTGAACGTCCCCGCGGACTCCCCTGGCCCGGCACGCGAGTGGACCATCCCCGAGGACTTCGCCGACCGCGTGACCGCCACCTCCACCGGCGAAGCCGGCGGCGACGTGACCACGACCTACGCCATCGAGGGGCTGACCTTCGACGAGCTGCGCGACCTCACCGCGGAGGCCAGCGGCGAGGCCCTCGTCATCGACATCGAACGCACCCGCGCCAACCAGGTCTCCCTGTCCGGGCAGGCGGATCTCGTCCGCGCCCCGGGCTCCCGCGTCACCCTCGCGGTGGCGTTCCCCTCCCCCGTCACCGGCACCAACGGCACCGTCGACGACGGCAACGTCGTCCGCTGGACCGTCGACGGCGGCGCGAGCACGGCGTTCTGGGCGACCGCCCCCGCCAGCGCCACCGACCGCAACAACCTGCTGATGTGGGCGGGCCTCGCCGCGGCCGTCGGCGTCCTGTCCTTCCTCCTCGTCCTCCTGTGGGCCCGCCGCGACCACGACATCTACGACGACTTCGAGGAGTTCGACGACTACGGAGACGGCGACGGCGCCGAGGACGCCGAGGGCACCGGCGGCGCGACCGCCGCGGACCCGGCGGGGACGCCGGAGGGGGCGGCGTCGGAAAGCACGGCCGACGCGACGGCGGACGGCACGGCCGACGCGACGGTGGACGGCACCGGCACCACGGCCGACGCCGAAACCGTCGACGACGCGGACGTGCCCGCCGACGCCGGAACCGCGACGACGGGCGCGGGCACCGGACCCGCGAAGGACTGAAGGGCGGGCCCGAAGAAGAGGGGAAGAGCGGGAAGAGCGGAGAGACCGGCTAGAACCCGCCGCGGACCATGTCCTGGCCACTGCCCCACGCCGGGGCCATGCCCAGGTTGTGCAGGACCTCCTGGGTGGCGCGGGCGAAGTTGAGGGTCATGAAGTGGATGCCGGGGACGCCCTCGGAGATGAGGCGGTCCGCCATCTCGGTGGACACCTCGATGCCGACCTTGCGGATTTCCGCCCGGTTGGCCTCCTCGTCGCCCGCGGCCGCGCCGACAAGGCGATCCTCCAGCGCCGACGGCAGCTTCGAGCCGGACAGCTCCAACTGGCGGCGCACCGACCGCAGCGAGGTGATGGGCATCAGGCCCGGGATGATGGGCTTCTCCGCCTGCTCCGGGTCCACCTCGGCGAGGCGGTCGCGCAGGCGCAGGTAATGCTCCACGTCGAAGAACATCTGCGTGATGGAGTACTCCGCCCCCGCGCGCAGCTTCGCCAGCGTGTACTTCGTGTCGTCCTCGACGGACTTCGCCCGGTAGTGGGACTCCGGGAAGGAGGCGATGCCGATCTCGAAGTCGGCGAACTCCTCCTCGGAGCGGATGAGCTCGATCAGATCGGAGGCGTAGTTCAGGCCGCCCTCGGTGGGCACCCAATCGCCCAGCGGGTCACCCGGCGGGTCACCGCGCAGCACCAGCAGGTTGGTCAGGCCCCGCTCCAGGTAGGAACGCAGGATGGTGCGCAGCTCGTCGACGGTGTGGCCGACGAGGGTGAGGTGCACCAGCGTCGTCAGCGGCTGGCGTGACACCCGCTCCGCGATGCGCAGCGTGCGGTCGCGGCTGGAACCGCCCGCACCGTAGGTCACCGACGCGAACGCGGCGCCGAGGTCATGGAACGCCTCCGCCGCCCGCAGCAACCGTTCCTCCGCGGCGTCATCGCGCGGCGGCATGAACTCCACGGAGAACGGGATGGGACCCGGGCTGGGCAGGGTGAGCGCATGGCGGATGGGCACCTGGCGGCCGACGGCCGGTGACGGAAACTCGGACATGAACAGATATCTTATGGTGGGTACGTGCACAGGTGCGGGCCCGGCCCCACGATGGGCGCGCCAGACGGCGTTCACCGTGGCCGGGGCCGCCCCCGGCGCGATGCGCCGGCCACCCGCCCCACCACCGTCGACGGTCGAAAGGTGACCCATGGATTACCCGAACATCCGCCCGGACATGCCCCCGCGGGACGTGCCGGAAGCCGTCACCGGCACGCTGGCGGCGTTCTTCGATGAGCGGGCGGGCCGCGTCGACGACATCGACCCGGAGTTCACCCGGGTCATCGGCGAACTGCGCAGCTTCACGCTGCAGGGCGGCAAGCGCGTCCGCCCCGCCTTCGCCTGGGCCGGTTGGCTCGGCGCGGGCGGCGACAAGGGACTGCATTCCGACGCCGAGGATCCGGCGGCGGTGTTCCGGGCGGTGAGTGCCCTGGAGTTCATCCAGGCCTGCGCCCTCATCCACGACGACATCATCGACGTCTCCGCCACGCGCCGCGGGTTCCCCACGGTGCACAAGGTGTTCGAGGCGCGGCACCGGGACAGCGGTTGGCGCGGCGACGCCGCCCACTACGGCCATTCCGTCGCCATCCTGGCCGGCGACATCGCCTTGGCCTGGGCCGACGACATGTTCCACGGCTCCGGGGTGTCCGACGCCGCCCGCAACCGGGCGCGCGAACCCTGGTGGAAGATGCGCACCGAGGTCCTCGGCGGCCAGCTGCTGGACATCACCGCCGAGGCCTCCGGCGACGACCGCATCGAGGTGGCGGAGAAGGTGAACCGCTACAAGACGGCGGCGTACACCATCGAGCGCCCGCTGCACATCGGCGCCCGGCTCGCCGGCGCCGGTGAGGACGTCATCGAGGCGTACCGCGAGTTCGGCCGGGACATCGGCATCGCCTTCCAGCTCCGCGACGACCAGCTCGGGGTGTTCGGCGACCCCGCCGTCACCGGCAAGCCCGCGGGCGACGACCTGCGGGAGGGCAAGCGCACCGTGCTCGTCGGCACCGCCATCCAGCGGTTGCGCGAATCCGATCCGGAGGGCGCCCGCCACCTCGACGAGGGGCTGGGGCGCGTCGCCGACGGCGCGGAGGTCGACGAGCTCCGCGGCCTCATCCTCGCCTCCGGCGCGGACGACCTGCTCGAGGAGGAAATCGGCCGGCTGACCCGCCGGGGCCTGGAGGCCCTGGAGTCCGCCCCGATCGTCGACGAGCACCGCGATCTCCTCATGGACATGGGCCGTCGCGCGACGGCCCGGAATTGGTGACCCACAGATGCGCATCCCCGCACCAGCCCTGGTGAAGTACCTGCCCTTGTCCGCGGTCCCGGCGCCCCGCCGCACGGTCGCGGGCGACCCCCGGCACATCGTCGTGGTGGGCGCGGGCCTGGCGGGCCTCACCGCCGCGCTGCACCTGCTGGGTTCCGGCCGGAAGGTGACGGTGGTCGAGGCCGCCGATCATGTGGGCGGCCGTTGCGCCACGGAGGACGTCGAGGTCCCCGGCGCGGGCGTGACCGTCCGGGCCGACACCGGCGCGACGGTGTGGACGATGCCGAGCCTGGTCGAGTCGGCCCTGGCGGCGGTGGGTTTCCGCGTCTCCGACGTCGATCCCTCGTTCCGCGTGGAGCGGATGTCCCCCGCCTATCACGCGCGGTTCCACGATGGCCGTGACATCGACGTGCATTCCGACGTCTCCGCCATGTCCCGGGAGGTCGCCCGCTTCGCGATGGCCGGCGGCGCCACCGACGCCGAGGCCGCCGATCTGGTCGCCGGGTACCTGCGCCTGCGGGATTGGGCGGCCGAGGTGTTCGCCTCCTCCTTCCCCCACTTCATGGACGCCAGCTTCGATTCGCCGCTGAACATGGTCGGCGATTCCGGCAGCGCCGGTGATTTGGGGCATCTGGCGCAGCTCGGCGCGTTCGGGGGCCTGGAGCGCAAGGTCCGGTCCCTGCTCGGCGACGATCTGCTGGCGCGGGTGTTCAGTTTCCAGGCCCTGTACGCGGGCGTCGCCCCGGCGAAGGCCCGGGCCGTCTACGGCTGCATTTCGCACATGGACACCGGGATGGGCGTCCACTATCCCGTCGATTCCGCCTCGGGTTCCGGCATGGGCGCGGTACCGGGGCTGCTCGCCGACGCCTTCGTCAAGGCCGGCGGGAAGCTGCGCCTGTCCACGCGGGTGGCCGGGGTGCGCATGGCCGGTGACGTCGTCGGCGCCGTGCTTGCCGACGACGGG
>DUOR01000030.1 GCA_012838715.1 Actinomycetales bacterium | reverse complement strand
TTCCGCGACGCCGGCGCCACCGCCGTCGTCCTCGGCCCCACCGTCCTGCGCACCGCCCTGGCCGGCGCGGCCGCCACCGCGGCCCTCGGCCCCCTCACCGGGCGATGGGGCTGAGCCGGACATTCCGCCGGCGGACCCCGCCGGGCATACACGGCGGCGGACCCCGCCGGGCATACACGGCGGCGGACCCCGCCGGACCATCACGGCGGCCGATGACCCCGCCGAACCATCGCGGGGCCTAGGATTGGGGAAACGTGCCGCACGACGACCCGTCGGAAAGCACGGGCAACGGCGCGGACCGCACCACCCATGACGCACGGACCATGATGCGCAGGCCATGACCGGCAAACCATGAGGCACCACCCGCGGGGCACCACCCACGGGGCGCCACCCGCGGGGCATCAGCCACCGCGCCCGCCGCAACCGAGGACACCGACGAAAGAGGACCGACCCGGCGTGACGGAACCGACCCGACACCCCATCACCCACCGCACCCAGGCGATCATCGAGCTCGACCCCGAGCACGCGCCGACGGTGCTCGGCCACGCCGACCGCAACCTCCGGCTGCTCGAGAACCTCCTTGGCGCCGACGTGCACGCCCGCGGCACCACCGTCACCGTCACCGGGCGACCCAACGACGTCGCCACCGCCGCGCGCGTGTTCAAGGAACTCGAATCGATGGCGCGCCGCGGCCACGAACTGTCCTCCGACTCGGTCACCCGCGCCGTCGGAATCATCGGCGACGAGAACCGCGCCACCGGCGCCGCCGCCCGCGGCACCGCGCCCGACTCCGCGGCCGACGTGCTGGCCAGCGACATCATCACGCGGCGCGGCAAAACGGTCCGCCCCAAAACCCCCGGCCAGAAGGCCTACGTCGACGCCATCGACGACAACACCATCGTCTTCGGCATCGGCCCCGCCGGCACCGGCAAAACCTACCTCGCCATGGCCAAGGCCGTGCAGGCGCTCCAGCGCAAGGAAGTCGAACGCATCATCCTCACCCGCCCCGCGGTCGAGGCCGGCGAGAACCTCGGCTTCCTGCCCGGCACCCTGCACGAGAAAATCGACCCCTACCTGCGGCCCCTCCACGACGCCCTGCGCGACATGATGGACCCGGAACTCATCCCGAAGCTGATGGAATCCGGCGTCATCGAGGTCGCCCCGCTGGCGTACATGCGCGGCCGCACCCTCAACAACGCGTTCATCATCCTCGACGAGGCGCAGAACACCACGCCCGCCCAGATGAAGATGTTCCTCACCCGCCTCGGCTTCGGCGCCAAAATGGTCGTCACCGGCGACGCCACCCAGGTCGACCTGCCCCGCGGCCAACGCTCCGGCCTGGACATCGTCCGCCGCATCCTCGGCAACATCGACGGCATCGCCTTCCCGAAGCTCGGCTCCGGCGACGTCGTCCGCCACTCCCTGGTCACCGCCATCGTCGAAGCCTACGACGACCATGACGCCGACGAAGCGGCCCGTCGGGAAGCGAAGAAGAAGCGCGAAGCCGGAGACGGACGCGGGGGCGGCCGTTCCGGCGACCGCCCCGGCGGGGGCACCGCACGAGTAACCACCATCCGCGGCGAACGCGAAGGCCGCGGCGACTGGAAGTGGAAGTCAGACACATGAGCATCGAGGTCTTCAACGAATCCGGCGTCGGCGTCAACGAGGAATCCCTCATCGACGTCGCCCGCTACGCGCTCGGCCGCATGGACGTGCACCCCGCCGCCGAACTGAGCATCCACATCGTCGACGAACCGACCATCGAGGACCTCCACGTCCGCTGGCTCGACCTGCCCGGCCCCACCGACGTCATGAGCTTCCCCATGGACGAGCTCACCCCCGGCTCCGGCCACCCCGACGCGCCCGAACCCGGCCCCGCCATGCTCGGCGACCTCGTCCTCTGCCCCGACTTCGCCGCCCGCCAGGCCGAGAAAGCCGGCCACCCGCTGGGCCACGAACTCGTGCTGCTGACCGTCCACGGCGTGCTGCACCTCCTCGGCTACGACCACATCGAGGCCGATGAGGAACGGCGCATGTTCGCCCTGCAGAACGGGCTCCTCGCCGACTGGTACGACGACATCGACCGCCGCGGCGTCGAATTCCCGCCCAAGCCCGTCAATGCCGGCGCGTTCCCCTCCGCCGCCGACCGCCTCAAGCTCGACGAGGACGGCGAGGGTGACGGAGGCGGTGCCGGTGGCGGCGACGGTGACGGTCCCGGCGACGGAGGCGGCGACGGCGACGGCGCGCACCGTGCGGCGGGAGGGGACGGCCGGCGATGACCGCGCTGGTGTGGATGATCGTCACGGTCGTCCTCCTCATGGCGATCGCGGGTTACCTCAGCACCGTCGAAACCGCCGTCTCCTACATCTCCCGGGCCCGCGTCAACGAAATGATGCGCGAGGACACGCCCGGCTCGAAGGCGCTGGTCCGCGTCCTCGACAGCAGGGCGCGGCACGTCAACGTGCTGATCCTCCTGAAAACCGCGTGCGAGGTCGCCGGCGCGGTACTCGTCGCGGTCATCGCGAAGCAGCTCATCGAATCGGACGGCTGGGCGATCACCGCCGCCATCATCGCGATGACCCTGTTCAGCTACCTCGTCCTCGGCGTCTTCTCCCGGACCCTCGGCCGCCGGAACCCGTACTCGGTGTCGCTGAACTCGGCGGTGCTGCTGGGGGCGGTGGCGAAGCTGCTGGGCCCCGTCGAAAAGCTCCTCATCGGCCTGGGCAACATCCTCACCCCCGGCGGCGGCTTCCGCGACGGCCCGTTCTCCACCGAGGTCGAACTGCGCGAGATGGTCGACATCGCGCAGGAACGCGGCATCGTGCAGCACGACGAACGCCGCATGATCCAGTCGGTCTTCGACCTCGCGTCGACGTCGGCACGTTCCGTGATGGTGCCGCGCCCCGAAATGGTGTGGATCGAGGACACCAAGCACGCCGGCCAGGCCGTCGCCCTGTGCGTCCGCTCCGGCCACTCGCGCATCCCCGTCATCGGCGACGGCGCCGACGACATCGTGGGCGTCGTCTACCTCAAGGACCTGGTGCAGCACACGTACCACCTCACCGACGGCGGCCGCAGCGTGCCCGTCACCGACGTCATGCGCAGCGCCGTCTTCGTCCCCGACTCGAAACCCCTCGACGACCTGCTCGACGAGATGCAGCGCGACCGCAACCACATCGCCATCCTCATCGACGAATACGGCGGCGTCGCCGGGCTCATCTCCATCGAGGACATCCTCGAGGAAATCGTCGGCGAAATCGCCGACGAGTACGACGAAGACGAACGCGCCCCCATCGAACCCCTCGGCGACGGCACCTACCGCGTCGTCGCCCGCCTCGGCCTCGGCGAGCTCACCGAGCTCTACGACGAGGCCGAAGGCGTGGAAGTGCTTTTCGACGACGGGATCGAGGACGAAGTCGACACCGTCTCGGGGCTCCTCGCCTACGGCCTCGGCCGCGTGCCGCTGCCCGGCGCCGAAGTGGACATCGCCGGCCTGCGGCTCACCGCCGAAGGAACCCGCGACCGCAGGGGACGCATGCGCACCCGTACCGTGGTCGTCGAACACATCGGGCTCGGCGACGGCGACCGTGACGGTGGCGGTGATGGAGAGCGTGACCGTGACGCGGTCGGCGATCGTGCCGGCGCCGGAGGCGCGGGCGAACGCCGCGGGGACGACGTCGGAAAGCAACCGGCCGACCCCCGTGAACCCGCCACCATCCGGCGCGCGACCATCCGGCCCGACGACGCCGGCCGCGACCATGGCCGTGGCACCGGCACCGACAACCCCGGCACCGACAACCACGCCGGCACCGACAACCCCGGCACCGACATCCCCGGCACCGACCACCCCGGCACCGACAATCACCCCGGCCACCA
>DUOR01000287.1 GCA_012838715.1 Actinomycetales bacterium | reverse complement strand
CGAGGGGGACGCGGACGTGGCCCGCGCCGCGTGACGGGCGGGTCCGGGCCGCCCGGGCGCACGGCCTATGCTTGGTGGCCATGCACCGCTGGGTTCTGCACATCGACATGGACGCGTTCTTCGCGTCCGTCGAGCAGCTGACCCGGCCGACGCTGCGGGGCCGCCCGGTGCTCGTCGGCGGCGTCGGGGGACGCGGCGTGGTGGCGGGCTGCTCCTACGAGGCCCGGGCGCACGGGGCGCATTCGGCGATGCCGATGATGCAGGCGCGCCGGCTGATGCCGCCGGGCGCCGTCGTGGTCAATTCGAGGAAGGGCATTTACGGCCCGGTGTCGCGGCGGGTGTTCTCCGTCATCCGGTCGCGGGTGCCGGTGGTGGAGCAGCTCAGCGTCGACGAGGCGTTCCTGGAGCCGCCCGAGCTGGCGGGCGCGGATGTCGGCGCCGTCCGGGAATGGGCCGAGGACCTCCGCGCGGCCATCCGCGGGGAGACGGGGCTGCCGGCGTCCATCGGCGGCGGGCCGGGCAAGCAGTTCGCCAAAATCGCGTCGGATCTGGCGAAGCCGGACGGCGTGCACCTCATCGAGAAGTCGCGGCAGCACGAGCGGCTGGACCCGTTGCCCGTCGGCAAGCTGTGGGGGATCGGGCCGGTGTCGGAGGCCAAGCTGCGGGCGCAGGGCGTGGAGACCATCGGGGATTTCGCGGCGATGCCCACCCGCGACGTGGCCATCACCCTCGGCCCGACCTCCGGGCCCGCGCTGCAGCTGCTGGCCCGCGGCATCGACGACCGGCCGGTGAAGGAACGGGACATCGCGAAGTCCATCTCCGCCGAGCACACCTACCCCCGCGATCTGGAGTCCGTTGCCCAGGTGCATTCGGCCATCGACCGGGCGGGGGAGAAGGCGCACCGCCGGCTGCTGAAGGACGGCCGCGGGGCGCGGACGGTGACGGTGAAGGTGCGGCTGGCGGACCTCAGCCTGCACACCCGATCCGAGTCGCTGCCCTACGCCACCCAGGAGAAGGGGACGCTGCTGGCGGTGGCGCACCGGCTGGCGTTCGACCCGGGGTCGATGGGGCCGGTGCGGCTCGTCGGCGTCGGGCTCTCCGGCCTCGACGCGACCATGCAGTCGGTGCTCTTCCCCGAACTCGACCGCGGCACCGTGGTGGAGGACGTCGTCCCCGCCCTCGCCGACGTGCCCGCCGGGCTGGTGGAGCTCACCGGCGACGGGAGCTTGCCGACGTTCCGCGCCTCTGACTCGGACTGGGCGCCGACCTCGGACGTCCACCATCCCGAATACGGGCACGGGTGGGTGCAGGGCTCCGGCCACGACGTGGTGTCCGTGCGCTTCGAATCCCGCTCGACGGGCCCGGGCCGCGCCCGCAGCTTCCCCGAGGACGACCCGGACCTGCGGGAATGCTCACCGCTGTGCAGCCTCGACTGGGAGGACTGGTTCGCCGCGCACGACGACGGCAACGAATGGGTCGACTCGCCGACGAAGGCCGACGGCCCGGGCCCGGAAGCGGCCCCGGCACCGTCGGAAAGCGACGGGGACGGCGCTTAGAACAGCGTCTGCGGGTGCACGCCCGCTGCGATGGCGGCCATGAGGATGATGCGGGCCTGCGGGGCATGGACGCAGCCCGCGCCGACGACGCCGCGCTGCGCCAGGGAGGCGCCTCCGCCGGAGCCGCCGTAGGTGCCGTGCACGTCGCCGCGGGGGACGCGGGTGCACATGACCACGGGAATCTCCTCGTCGAGGGCGCGGCCGATGGCGTCGGCGAAGTCCGTGCCGACGTTGCCGGCGCCGAGCCCCTCGACGACCAGGCCCCGGGCGCCGGCGGCGAGGGCGGCGTCGACGAGGGCGCCGTCGGAACCCGCGTGCGCGGCGACGATGTCCACGCGGACGTCCGCGAGCGGGTGGACGGGCAGGGGATCGGGGCGGACGGGATCCTCCGGCGCGTTGGTGGCGAAACCGAGGGCGTCCGTGGTGTGCCACTTCACCGCGCCGCGCACCGGCAGCACCGCGTGGCCGAAGACGATGAGGGCGCCGATGCCGCGGGCCGACGCGTCGGCGGCGACGACCATCGCCTCGAACAGGTTGGTCGGGCCGTCGGCCTCCGGATGGTCGGCGGGCAGCTGCGCGCCGGTGAACACCACCGGGCGGGGATCGTCGTGGAAGACGTCGACCGCCATCGCCGTCTCCTCCATGGCGTCCGTGCCGTGGGTGACCACCACGCCGTCGACGCCCGGATCCGACAGCGCCTCGCGCACCGCGGCGACGATGCCGTCGAGCTCGGCGGGGGTCAGCGACGCGGACAGGACGTGCGTCAGCTCCCGCACCTCCACCTCCACGGTGCCGGGGGTGAAACGATCGGCGATGGGCCGCACCAGCGATTCGCCGTCCAGGGTCGGCAGCAGATGGCCCTGCCGGTCGCTGGTGCACGAAATCGTCCCGCCGGTGGTGAGGACGACGAGGCGGGCGGGGGACACGGCGGCGCCGTCGTTCGCGGCGCCGGAAACGTCATCGGGAGAGGTCATGCGCACCACTGTACGGCCACCGATCCGGGTGTAGACTCGGCGGGCATACCGAACGGAAAAGGGACCCCGCCACCGGCGGGAGGGACGG
>DUOR01000286.1 GCA_012838715.1 Actinomycetales bacterium | reverse complement strand
GGCGGCACCGCGGGCACAACGGGCCGGGTGCGCCGCAGCCGGGGCAGTCGCGCGGCACGGCGAGGTCGAGCAGCTCCCCCGGCTCCCCCTGCCTCCGCTGCTCACCCGGCTCCCCCGGCATCCGCGGCTTACCCGACTCCCCCGGCCCACCGGCCATCGACGGTCCCCTGCCCTCGGCCCGGCGCCGGCTACTCGGCGGTGACCGGTGCCGCACGGCCGCCGACGCCGGTGACGGCGCGCCAGAACTGTTCCTCGCCCTCGCCGGTGACCAGCTCCATCAGGGCGTTGTCGTCGAGGGCGTAAATCTTCGACGAGGTCGCCGCGACGACCGCGATCGGCGGGCTGAGATTGAGCTTCGGCAGCATGTAGTTCAGCGAACCGTCCGGGTACAGGCGCCACATCGGCGACTCCTCCCCGTAGGCGCCGACGATGATCGTCGAGTTCGGCGCCCACGCCAGCGTCACCGGCGCGGTGCCCTCCGGCAGGTTCAGCGCGCGCGGGTTGACCAGGCGCCACGGGCCCGTGGTGGTCTGCTCGATGGTCGCGGTGAAGATGCGGCCGTCGGCGATGAACGCGACCTGCGTGCCCGACGCGTCGACGCGCAGCTCCGAAATTGCGCCGCCGATGCCGACGAGGCCGGTCATGTCGACCTCCTCCGCGCGGGGCTGCCCGCTTTCCGACGACGCCACCAGGCGAATGACCTGATCGCCGTCGGCGACCGTCCACACCGATGCGCCGTCCGGCGACCAGCTGGGGCGGGTCAGGATGTCCGCGGAGAACACTTCCCGGGGGCCGGTGTCGGCGTCGCCGAGGAGCAGGCGGGAACCGGTCTCCCCGCCGCGATCCGCGCGGGACACGGCGGCGATGAGCTCGCGGCCGGTCACGTCGACGCCGACCGCCGCGGAGACGAACAGTTCGCTGCCGGAGGTCGTCCAGCCTTCGCCGACCACCTCCGCCGTGCCCTGGGTGATGCGGTACAGGCCACCGGCGTCGACGGTGTGCAGGGGCACGGTGTCGGCGGGGCCGTGGGCGGGGTCGAAGTAGCGGAGCTCGTCGGAGTCGCGGGTCCACGGGCCCTCGTGCGTCTCCACCAGCGGGGCGCCGTCGGCCTCGAGGATCCACGGGCCGCGGACGTCGGCGGACGACAGCGTCCACACGATCTGCGCCGCCAGCAGCGCGCGCAGGTCCTGGTCCAGGTTCCCCAGGCCCGACAGGCGCACCGTCTTGCCCGGCGTCCCCTCGTGCGGGATGACCTCGATGCCGGCTTCCGGCGGCAGCGCCGTGCTCACGCCGGCCGCCAACCGCTGCCGCGGACCGTTCTGCATCTTGCCCAGCAGCTCAATCGACGCGTCGGCGACGCCGCGGTAAATCCACCGGCGGTCCGGGACCAGATGATTGCCCGTCGGGTCGAGGAAGTAGATGTTCCGCGGCGAATTGTTGTCCAGGAAATTCTGGCGCTCCAGCACCACCCCGTCGGGAAGCTCCGCGATGCGCCACTGACCGTCGGTGCCGCGCACCATCCGCACCGTGTCCTCGTAGGCGGTGGTGTGCGTCTCGTAGGCGCCGTTGGGGCCGAGCTGGCCGACAATGGCGCCGCGGGTGCCGAAGGTCTGCCCGCCCTGGCTGACGGGACCGTCGGCGATGACGTTGATGCCGTCGACGATGAGCGTCGACTCCGCCGGGTTCCACGTCGCCGCGGCATCGTCCGTGAGGAACTCGCGCGCCGCCGCGTAATTGTCCGTCGGGTGCGCCGACGCCGTGTAGAAGTCGCGGAGCACGAGGTCCGGGGCGACGTCGGGACGAGGCTCCGGGATGTCGAGTTCCTGCGCGGGCGCCTCGAACGTCCGGATGGCCTGCGGGGTCGTGGACCTCGGCAGCGTCGTGCAGCCGCTCGCGACGAGCGCCGTCGCGCAGATCGCGGCGAGGACCCGCGTCCGCGCCGCTCGGGTGTTCCTGCGGTCGGTCATCGCGGATCCTCCTCGGCGTCGGCGTCGCTTTCGGGGTGGTCTTCGGGATCGTCTTCGGGGTGGTCTTCGGGGTGGTCTTCGGGGTCGGCCGGGTCTGCGTCGGTTGCGGCCGGATCTTCTTCGGCGGCGGCTGCGTCTGCCTCGGCCGCCTCGTCGGGGTCCGGCGCGTACGCCGAGGCGTGGCCGACGAGCGCCGCCATGTCGGCGATGTCGTCGAAACCCTCGTCGTCCAGCGCCGCCAGCTCCTCCTCGGTGATGCCCTCCGCGAGCAGCGCCGTGACGTCGTCATGCCCGGCAATGGAGTCCGAGGCGGTGGGCTCATCCACGAAGTCGGTGCGGTCGCCGTCGCCGATGGGTTCCGCCACCGGCTCATCGACGATCCCGTCCCCCGGTTCCGCCACCGGATCCACCGGCGGCCCACCGACGGCTTCCGCGACCGGCTCCCCGACAAGGCCGTCCGACGGCACCGGCTGCCCCACGTCGTCCCGGTCAACCGGGTCGGCAACCGAGTCGGCCATCGGACCGGTCGCCGAGTCGGATTCCGTTCCGGCTCCCGATCCCGTTTCCGATCCCGCTTCCAATCCGGTTCCGGCCGCACCGGCGATCCCGGCCGCACCGGCGATCCCGGCCGCACCGGCGGCACCGGCCGTGGCCGTGGCCTCGCCGCGCCCGTCCCCGGTGCCGGAATCGGCGTCCGGCCCGGAATCGGGATCGACCCCGGCATCG
>DUOR01000285.1 GCA_012838715.1 Actinomycetales bacterium | reverse complement strand
GTGCCGGACGTCTTCAGGCGCAGGAACGTCAGCGCGTGCAGGACGAACACCGCCACCATGGCGAGGCCGCCGAGCAGCGCGAAGGGGTTGAGCAGGCCCGCCAGCACGTCCAGGGAGGAGGACATGCGGCCGGTCTCGTCGACCGGCACACCGCGGACGAGGTTCGCCACGGCCACCCCCCACAGCACCGGCGGCAGCCAGGAACCCGTGATGATGGCCGCGTCGCACCACTTGCGCCACTTCGGATCGTTGACCTTCATCCGCCACTCCAGCCCGACCACGCGGACGATGAGGCCCACGAGGATGAGGAACAGCGGCAGGTAGAAGCCGGAGAACATGGTCGCGTACCACTCCGGGAACGCCGCGAACAGCGCGCCGCCGGCGGTGATGAGCCACACCTCGTTGCCGTCCCACACGGGGCCGATGGTGCGGATCATGGCGCTGCGGCGGACCTCGTCGCGGCCGAGGAAAGGAAGCAGGATGCCGACGCCGAAGTCGAATCCCTCGAGCAGGAAGTAGCCGGCGAAAAGCACGGCGATGAGGATGAACCAGAGGACGGTCAGATCAATGCCGGACATGGGCGGTTCACGCATCCTTTCGCGAGCTGAAGCGGACCGGGGCCATCGACCGCTCCCCGGAATCGGTGGACGCGCCGACGGTCGCCGCCGGGCCGGGCAGGTCCCTGCTGTCGGCGTCGGGGCCCTTGCCCTTGTCGAGCTGCGGTCCGTCGTGGGCGGGCGGGCCGGCGAGGACCACGCGGCGGATGAGCCAGAACCACACGACGAGCAGCGCCAGATAAATGGTGGTGAACAGCACCAGGGTGAGCACCACGATCCATGGGGCGTGGTCGGATACGCCCATGTCCACGGTCATCCGGATGAGTTCCGTGCGCGGGTCGCCGAAGGATTCGGGGTGCGGGTGCACCACCCAGGGCTGGCGGCCCATCTCGGTGAAGATCCAGCCGGCCGAGTTGGCCAGGAAGGGGAAGGGGATGGCCGCCAGGGAACCCCACGCGAACCACTTCGCCCAGACGCCCTTCGGCAGGCGGCCGCCGCGGGTGAACAGCCACGAGAAGAAGGCGATGGCCAGGGAACCCGCCATCAGGCCGATCATCGCGCGGAAGGACCAGTAGGTGACGAACAGGTTCGGCTGGTAGTTGCCGGGGCCGAACATCATCTCGTAGCGCTGCTGCAGGTCGAGGACGCCCTCCAGGGTGACGCCGGAGAATTTGCCTTCGGCCAGGAAGGGCAGCACCCACGGGATGTCGAGGACGTGGACGACGGACTCGCAGTTGTTGTGCGTGCCGATCGACAGGATGGAGAAGTTCGGGTCGGTCTCGGTGTGGCACAGCGACTCGGCGGAGGCCATCTTCATCGGCTGCTGGACGAACATCAGCTTCGCCTGGATGTCGCCGGTCCATGTGACGCCGATGGCGGACAGGATGGTCGTCCACCAGCCGACCTTGTGCGCGGGCCGGTGCATGTCGTGGCGGTCGATGTCGGTGACGACGCCCGCCGACGCGGCGGTGGCGCCGGACTCCGGTGCGGCGGCTGTGCCGGACCCCGATGCGGCGGCAGCATCGGC
>DUOR01000284.1 GCA_012838715.1 Actinomycetales bacterium | reverse complement strand
GGCGGGCCGGGGCGGGCCCGGGAACGGGTCCCGGGAGCGGGCCCCGGCGCGGGTCCGGGGCCGCCAATCCGGGCCCGGCGGTACGGTGGGCTTCGTCGCATGACGACGATCAATCGACGATCAATTAAGAGCATCACCACGAGAATCGAGGAGTTCACATGACCGAGGCCCCGAACCAGGACGCGCAGCGCGCCGACCGCACCGGAGACGAGGCGGTCACCCCGAATTCCGAGGTACTGCGGGAGCTGCTGCCCGCCGTCGGCACCCGCGTGGCCATCGTCGCCGGGTCAGCGGATTCCCTGGCCGACTCCGACGCGGATTGCCTGCTGGTCGCCCTGCTGGAGGGTGATGACCTGGAGCTCGTCGCGTCCGCGGCGCTGGGCGACAAGGCCTCCGACGTCCTGTCGCTGCTCGAGGCCGTCGACGCGAAGGCCAAGGAGGGCGCCGTCACCCGCGTGCCTGCGCCGGAGGGCGTGGGCGTCGCGTCCATCGCCGCCGTCGGCCTGGGCGACGCCGACCCGGACGCCGAGACCATCCGCCGCGCCTCCGGTTGCGCCGCCCGCGCCCTGTCCGGCGTCACCCACGTGGCCACCGCCCTCGGCGAGCTCGACGCCGTCGCCGCCGCCGAAGGCTTCGCCATGGGCGCCTACTCCTACTCGGGCCTCAAGGCCAACGGCAACGGGAACGGCAACGGCGCCGCGGGCAAGTCGGATGCCGCGGCGGAGTCGTCGGAAAGCACCGGCGACGACGCGGCGAAGAAGGGCCCGCGCACGCTGACCGTGCTCGGCGCGTCCGACGCCGACGTGGAGCGCGCCGCCACCGTCGCCGACGCGGTGGCCACCGCCCGCGACCTGGTGAACGCGCCGTCGTCGCACCTTTACCCGGAGTCGTTCGCCGAGGTGGCGCGCGCCCTCGGCGAGTCCGCCGGGCTGACCGTGGAGGTGCTTGACGACGAGGCCCTGGCCGCCGGGGACTTCGGCGGCCTGACGGCCGTCGGCGGCGGCTCCTCGCGCGGCCCCCGCCTGGTCCGCATGATCTGGGAGGGCGCCGGCGAGGTCGGTTCCGCGAAGGTCGGCCTGGTGGGCAAGGGCGTCACCTTCGACACCGGCGGCATCTCGCTGAAGCCGGGCTCGAACATGGACCACATGATCTCGGACATGGGCGGCGCGGGCGCCGTCGTCGCCACCGTCGTCCTGGCCGCCCGCCTGGGCCTGCCGGTGCCGGTGACCGCGACCATCCCGATGGCGGAGAACATGCCGGGCAGCCGAGCCTACCGCCCGGGCGACGTCATCACCCAGCGCGGCGGCACCACCGTCGAAATCCTCAACACCGACGCCGAGGGCCGCCTCATCCTGGCCGACGCCCTGGTCCGCGCCTGCGAGGACGAGCCGACGCACCTCATCGACACCGCCACCCTCACCGGCGCCCAGCTCATCGCCCTGGGCTCCCGCACCCCGGGCGTGCTCGGCACCGACGAGTTCCGCGACCGCGTCGCCGAACTGTCCCGCGAAATCGGCGAGGGTGGCTGGGCCATGCCCATCCCGGAGGAGCAGGCCGAGAGCCTCAAGTCCCCCGTCGCCGACCTGCGCAACGTGTCCAACTCCCGCGAGGGCGGCATGGCCGTCGCCGCCGCGTACCTCCGCGAGTTCGTCTCCGACGACATCGACTGGGTGCACATCGACATCGCCGGCCCGGCGTTCAACACTTCCGCGCCGTGGGGCTACAACCCCAAGCGCGCCACCGGAGTTCCCGTCCGCACCCTCCTCGCCACGCTGGAGGACCTCGCCGGCTCCGACGAGTAGCGGCCTGCCCCTTCGCCGCGGCCATCCCCGCGGCGTTCCCGCGCACCGCGACCGCCCCGCGCGCCCCGACCCTGACGGCGGGAGCCGGGGGGAAGCGGTACCCTAGTTCTTGATCACCAACATTTATTGCGACTGTCGAGGAGTGCACACATGGCGACCTCTGTTGAGATGCCCGAACTTGGCGAATCCGTGACCGAGGGCACGATTACCACCTGGCTTAAGAAGGTCGGCGACACCGTCGAGGTCGACGAGCCGTTGCTGGAGGTTTCCACCGACAAGGTGGACACCGAGATCCCGTCTCCGGTCGCCGGCGTCCTCCTGGAAATCCACTTCGAGGAAGACGACACCGTCGACGTCGGCGAGGTCATCGCCACCATCGGCGACGAGGGCGAGGAGGCCGACTCCTCCGACGACTCGGCCGACGACGCCGACGACGAGCCGGCCGAGGACGACACCGAGGCCGAGGCCAAGGAAGAGAAGCCGCAGAAGAAGTCCGGCGGTTCGGGCGGCAAGGCCACCGACGTCGAGATGCCGGAGCTCGGCGAGTCCGTCACCGAAGGCACCATCACCTCCTGGCTGAAGGAGGTCGGCGACACCGTCGAGGTCGACGAGCCGCTGCTGGAGGTCTCCACCGACAAGGTCGACACCGAGATCCCGTCGCCGGTCGCCGGCACCCTGGTCGAGGTCCTCTACGAGGTCGACGACACCGTCGACGTCGGCGAGGTCATCGCCCGCATCGGTGACGCGGACGCCGCCGCCGACGATTCCGACGACGACGCGGATGCCGACGTCCCCTCCGAGGAGGAGATCGAGGAGGCCGAGGACAAGGACGAGAACGACACCGTCGACGAGGCCGCCGACGAGCCGAAGAAGCAGTCCAAGTCCGAGAAGCCGGCCGACAAGCCGAAGAAGTCCGGTTCCGCCACCGACGTGGAGATGCCGGAGCTCGGCGAGTCCGTCACCGAAGGCACCATCACCTCCTGGCTGAAGGAGGTCGGCGACACCGTCGAGGTCGACGAGCCGCTGCTGGAGGTCTCCACCGACAAGGTGGACACCGAGATCCCGTCGCCGGTCGCCGGCACCCTGATTGAGGTCCTGTTCGACGTGGACGACACCGTCGACGTCGGCGCCGTCATCGCCCGCATCGGTGACGCGGACGCCGCCGCGGACGAGTCCGACACCGAGGTCGAGGCCGCCGAGGCCCAGGCCGAGGAGAAGGAGCCGGCCAAGGAGGACGAGGCCGACGAGCAGCCCGCCAAGAAGGAAGCCAAGGCGGAGCCGAAGCAGGAGAAGAAGGCCGAGCCCAAGAAGGCCGAGAAGAAGGAGGAGCCGAAGAAGGACGACAAGTCCGACGAGGGTTCCTCCAACGCGGACGTCCCCTACGTGACCCCGCTGGTGCGCAAGCTCGCCGACAAGCACGGCGTCGACCTGACCAAGGTCGAGGGCTCGGGCATCGGTGGCCGCATCCGCAAGCAGGACGTGCTCAAGGCCGCCGAGGGTGGCGCCACCGAGGAGAAGGCCCCGGAGGCCGCCTCCGCCTGGTCCACCAAGGGCGTCAAGCCGGAGCTCGCCGAGCTGCGCGGCACCACCAAGCGCGTCAACCGCATCCGCGAGATCACGGCCGCCAAGACCCTCGAGTCGCTGCAGACCTCCGCTCAGCTGACCCAGGTCCACGAGGCCGACATGACCGAGATCTGGGACCTGCGTTCCCAGTCGAAGAAGGCCTTCCAGGACAAGTACGGCGAGAACCTCACCTTCCTGCCGTTCTTCGCCAAGGCCGTCGTCGAGGCGCTGGTGTCGCACCCGAACGTCAACGCCTCCTGGAACGACGACTCGAAGGAGATCACGTACCACGACAAGGTGAACCTCGGCATCGCCGTGGACACCGAGCGTGGCCTGCTCTCCCCGGTCATCCATGACGCGCAGGACATGACGCTGCCGGAGCTGGCCGCCGCGATCGCCGACATCGCCGACCGCGCGCGCAACAACAAGCTCAAGCCGAACGACCTGTCGGGCGGCACCTTCACCATCACGAACATCGGTTCCGAGGGCGCGCTCACGGACACCCCGATCCTGGTTCCGCCGCAGGGCGCGATGCTGGGCACGGGCGTCATCCGCAAGCGCCCGGTCGTGGTGACCGAGGGCGACAACGACGCCATCGGCATCCGCGCCATGGTGTTCCTGCCGCTGACCTACGACCACCGCCTCATCGACGGCGCCGACGCCGGTCGCTTCATGACCACCGTCGTCGACCGCCTCGAGACCGCGAACTTCGAGGGCGACCTGGACCTCTAGTACGCGGGCAGCGCACGCTGCACCACCCGGCCCCCGGGCCGGACCGGTGCGGCGACGCTCCCCCGGCCCGGGCACGGGCCAATGTTGGTGAGCGGGCCGCCCGCCCCACCGGACGACTGCGCAACGCG
>DUOR01000283.1 GCA_012838715.1 Actinomycetales bacterium | reverse complement strand
GTCACATCCGCCGGGCCCTGTGCCACGCCCACGAACTTGCTTGCCGACGCCCGTGGCCCGGAACCGTTCCAAGCTTGCCGACGCCCGTCGCCCGGCGTTCACCCGCACCGTCCGGCGCCGAATGGCTCGACCTTAGCTGGACCGCCCCCGCCATCCGACCCGCCCGGCAGGGGGAGTGAACCCCGGCTAGGCTGGCCAAACGTGCGAGCGATTCTGTGGGACATGGACGGCAGCCTGATCGATACGGAGCACCTCTGGGAGGTGGCGACGTATGACGTGTCGGAGCGGATTGGCCGGCGGGTGACGCCGGAGATCCGCACGAAGTGCATCGGCAACACGCTGCGCGACACCATCACCATTTGCGCGGACTTCGCCGGCGTGGAGGTCACCGAGGAACTCGTCGCCCGCGAATCCGAGTTCATGGAAACCCGCGTGGCCCAGCTCATCGCAGAGCAGGGCGTGTCCTGGCGGCCGGGCGTCAAGCGCCTGCTGTCGGAGATCCACGCCGCGGAGCTGCCGATCATCCTGGTCACCAACACGCGCCGCCGTGTGGCCGACTACTGCATCGACGCGATGGGCCGCGAGAAGTTCACCGCCACCGTCTGCGGTGACGAGGTGCCCAACGGCAAACCGGCCGCCGACCCGTACCTGCGTGGCGCCGAAATCGCCGGCGTCGCCCCCGAAGAGTGCCTGGCCATGGAGGACTCCGTCACCGGAGTCCGCTCCGCAATCAACGCCGGCTGCCGCGTCCTGTGGGCGCCCATGCCGCAGGCCGCCCCGCCCGCCGCCGACGTGGCCAAGTACGCACCGCCGGCCCGCTTCCTCGACGGTGACCTGGGCGCCTGGTCCCTCGACGACCTCCGCGCCACCTGGGAGTCCCTCGACCCCAACGCCCACGCCTGACCGCCGCTCCTACGGGCACGCGGGCAGGGAAGTGCCACGCATCCCCAGGGAAGCACCCCACCCGCCACGCCGAACGAGCACCCGTCGGCAAGCGACTTGCCCACTGCCACAGCGAATCACCCCCGGCCCGCCGTCGCCGTCCCGGGGCCCTCGTGGAATGATGGGCCGGGTGAAGAACTTTGATGACCTCTACGCGGAGCTGAAGGACAAGGCGGAGAAGCGCCCCGAGGGCTCGGGCACCGTCAAGGCGCTCGACGCGGGCGTGCACTTCCAGGGCAAGAAGATCCAGGAAGAAGCCGGTGAAGTGTGGCTCGCCGCCGAGTACGAGTCCGACGAGGAGCTGGCGGAGGAGATTTCGCAGCTCATCTACTGGCTCCAGGTCGTCATGGTCGGGCGTGGCCTGACCCCGGAAGACATCTACAAGTACCTTTAATCCGGCACCGGGGGCGCCGCCGACACCGGCACGCACCCGCCGCCCGCCGGGCCCACGCCCCGCCAGCCGCAACCAGGAGGATTCCACGACCATGCTGCGCGTCGCAGTGCCCAACAAGGGCTCCCTGTCCGAAGCCGCCCTCGACATCCTGAAGGAGGCCGGCTACCCCGGCCGCGGGGACTCAAAGAGCCTGACCATCGCCGACCCGGTCAACAACATCGAGTTCTACTTCCTGCGCCCGAAGGACATCCCGGTGTACGTGGGCAACGGCCACCTGGAGCTGGGCATCACGGGACGCGACCTCGCCGCCGACTCGATGGCCCCGGTCGATGAGGTCCTCACCCTGGGCTTCGGCGCGTCGACGTTCCGTTACGCCGCGCCGGCCAACGAGGACTGGACCGTGGAGGCCCTCGAGGGCAAGACCGTGGCCACGTCGTACCCGAACCTGGTGCGCGAGGACCTGAAGGCCCGCGGCATCACCGCCGACGTGCTCCGCCTCGACGGCGCGGTGGAAATCTCCATCCGCCTGGGCGTCGCGGACGTCATCGCCGACGTCGTCTCCACCGGCCGCACTCTGCGCAAGCAGGGTCTGGCGCCCTTCGGCGAGTCCCTCTGCGACTCCGAGGCCGTCGTTGTCGCCCGCGAAGGCCACGACATCACCTCGGCGCAGCGCGTGTTCCTCCGCCGCCTCACCGGCATCCTGCACGCGAAGAACTACATGATGCTCGACTACAACATCGAGCGCGCCAACCTCGAGGAAGCCTCCAAGATCACCCCGGGCCTGTCGGGCCCCACGGTGTCTCCGCTGGCGCACGAGGACTGGGTCGCCGTCCGCGCCATGGTCCCGCGGAAGACCGCCAACCCCATCATGGACCGCCTGGCCATGCTCGGCGCGGAGGCCATCCTCGCCTCCGACATCCGCATCGCGCGCATCTAAGGCCGGTTAACGGCGGCAACCGCCCTGACCGGGGACGTTCGGGGCGGAACCGTAAGATTTCCGTACGATTGGTGTCATGACCACCGCCTCGCGTGAAACCCGTACCGAAACCGACCTCCTCGGCGAACGGGAGGTGCCCGCCGACGCGTACTACGGTGTGCACACCGTCCGCGCGATGGAGAACTTCCCCATTTCCGGCACCACCATCAACGACGTGCCCGAGTTCATCCGCGGCATGGTGATGGTGAAGAAGGCCGCCGCGATGGCCAACCGCCGCATCCACACCATCCCCACCGACGTCGCCGACGCCATCATCTGGGGCTGCGACCAGGTGCTGGTCAACCACCGCTGCATGGATCAGTTCCCCATCGACCTGTTCCAGGGCGGCGCCGGCACGAGCGTGAACATGAACACCAACGAGGTCGTGGCCAACCTGGCGTTGGAGTACCTCGGTTTCCCGCGCGGGCGCTACGACGTGGTCAACCCCAACGACGACGTCAACCAGTGCCAGTCCACCAACGACGCGTACCCCACCGGTTTCCGCATCGCGGTGCACATCGCGCTGGCCGCGCTGCTGGTCGAGCTCGACGAGCTGGGCCACGCCCTGCACGAGAAGGGCGACGAGTTCAACGACATCATCACCATGGGCCGCACGCAGCTGCAGGACGCCGTGCCCATGACCCTGGGGCAGGCCTTCCACGCCTTCGCCAACAACCTCGCCGAGGAGCACGCCGTGCTTGCCGACGCCGGTGACCTGCTCCTGGAGGTGAACCTCGGCGCAACGGCCATCGGCACCGGCGTGAACGCGCCGAGCGGGTACCGCCAGGCGGTCGTGCAGGCGCTGCGCGAGGTGACGGGGCTCGACATTTCGTCGGCGAAGGACCTCATCGAGGCGACGTCGGACACCGGCGGTTACGTCAACGTCCACTCCGCCCTGAAGCGCACGGCGATGAAGCTGTCGAAGATCTGCAACGACCTCCGCCTGCTGTCGTCCGGCCCGCGCGCCGGCTTCAACGAAATCAACCTGCCGGAGCGGCAGGCCGGCTCGTCGATCATGCCCGCCAAGGTCAACCCGGTCATCCCAGAGGTGGTCAACCAGGTGTGCTTCAAGGTGTTCGGCAACGACGTGACGCTGTCCATGGCCGCCGAGGCCGGGCAGCTGCAGCTCAACGTGATGGAGCCGGTGATCGCGCAGTGCCTGTTCGAGTCCATCAGCCTGCTGCGCCGCGCGTCGATGACCCTGCGCGACACCTGCATCACGGGCATCACGGCGAACAAGGACGTGTGCCGCGCTTACGTGGACAACTCCATCGGCATCGTCACGTACCTGAACCCGGTCATCGGCCACCACAACGGCGACGTCGTCGGGCGCGAGGCCGCGGCGACCGGCCGCTCGGTGCGCGACCTTGTCCTGGAGAAGGGCCTCATCGAGGAGGCGGACTTGGACCGCATCCTCAGCGTCGACAACCTGATGCACCCCGAGTACCGCGGCAAGCGCTACGTGTCGGGGGAGTCCCGCCTGGAGGAGCTCGGCCTGGAGCCGGGCGACGGCAAGCGGGGAGTGGGCGCCGAAGGGGCGGCCGATCACTCCGGTGACGAGGACGATTCCGCCGACGCGGGCACCGCCGCCCAGTCCGGGGAGCCCGGCGCCGGCGGCGACGACGGATCGGTCGACGAGGCCACCGACGCCACCGAGGCCAAGTAACCGGACCCCGGCAGCCCGGCCCCGCTAGCCGGACCCCGCTAACCGGATCCCGCCAAACGGACCCCGGTAGCCGGCCCCGGTTACCGCCTACGCCAGACCCTTGCCGACGTAGTCGAAGGCGTCGTCGAGAAGCGAGTTCACGTCGCGGCCCTCGGCGAGGCCCGGCTGTGCGGCGACGTCGAGGACGTGGCCGGCGAGCGTCAGGGCGACGTGGACCAGGGTGGCGGCCCGGAAGCGGGAGAGCTCCCCGTCGGAACGCGCGACGATGATGTCGACGACCCCGGCGAACATGCCGACCACGCGCGCCCGCCCCTCCATGCCCATCCCGGCGAGCGCGTGCTCGGTGATGGTCATCAGGTTCGCGACGGCCGTGGAATCGCCGCCCGGCCGGTTGCACAGGTCGCGGATGGTGCGGTGGAGCGTCTCGAACGGCGTCTCGTCGGCCGGCGCGGACTCGACCTCGCGGATCCATTCGGCGACGATTTCCTCCACGAAGTGCAGGAACGCGTCCTCGCGCGCGGCGAAGTAGTTGTGGAACGTGCGCGTGGACACGCCCGCGCGCGCCGCGATGGACGCGACGGTGGCGCCGTCCCTCCCCTCGGACAGCAACAGATCGACGGCCGCCGTGGCCAGATCCTGTTTGGTGCGGCGCTTCTTCTGCGCCCGCAAACCCGTCATTACGTTCCCTCCCGACATGAAAAGTCCGACCTATTGTGCGTCACGGCTCCAGAAAACGGCGAATCCCGCGCCGAAAACGACGCGGGTTCACCTTGTTTACCTGGTCAGGTCAGCTTTCCGACGAATCCCGATCGGCGACCGTGCCGGCCGTGGCGCCCGCGCGGCCGAGGTTCTCGCCCTCGATGTCGACCTTCGGCAGGATGCGGTCGAGCCAGCCGGGGATCTTCCAGGCGCGTTCGCCGAGGAGGAACATCGTGGCCGGGATGATGGTCATGCGGACGATGAAGGCGTCCAGCAGCACCGCCAGCGCCAGCGCGAAGCCCATCACCTTGATGAACGGCTCGTCCATCAGCATGAACGCGGCGAACACGGAAATCATGATCAGCGCCGCGGCGGTGACCACGCGGGCGCCGTGCTTGAAGCCGTTCGACGTGGCGTTGCCGGCGGTCTTGCCGTGCGCCCAGCCCTCGCGCATGCGGGTGACCAGGAAGACCTGGTAGTCCATGGCGAGGCCGAAGACGATGCCGATGCACATGATGGGCAGGAAGCTGATCAGCGGCTGCGGGTCGGAGATGATGCCGCCCCAGCCCTCCTGCCACAGCGCCACGGTCAGGCCGAGGGTCGCCGCGACGGACAGGCCGAAGCCCAGCGCCGCGATGAACGGCACCCACAGCGAACGGAACACGACCACGAGCAGCAGGAACGCCAGCACCATGATGATGGCGATGTACGGGATGAGCACCTCGGACAGGCGCTCGGAGATGTCCTCGTAGATGGGGGAGACGCCCGTGACGGAGTACGTCGCGGGGTTGTCCTCGGCGAAGTCGCCGGCGCCGGCGCGGATGTTGTCCAGCACGTCGGCGGCCCGTTCATCGGTGGCGCCGACCTCCGGGGTGATGAGGATCTGCGCGGCCGGGGCTTCCTCCGACATCGCGATGACCTGCGCGTTGACCACGCCGTCGATGTCCTGGATGTGCGCGGCGGCGCCGCCGAAGATCAGGGGGAACTGCGCGGGGTCGAGATCTCCCGCGCCGGCCGCACCCTCGGCACTCGCGTCCGCCGAACCCGCGTCCGCCGCACCCGGCGCCGGCGCCGACGCGTCGTCGACCTCGACGAGCGCGAGCATCGGGGCGTTGCGGCCGGGGCCGAAGGCGTCGTCGATCATCTCGTAGGCGATGCGGTTGGGGCTGCCCGGGGTGGCGCTGCCGTCGGACGGCATGGCCAGGCGCATCTGGGTCGCCGGGATGGCGGCCAGGCCCAGCAGCACGACGCCGGCCAGCAGGAACGCGACCGGGCGCGCGCGGATCAGGCGGACCCACTTCAGGCCCATGGTCGGCTTCTCGTCCTCGGGGTCCGGCGCCTTCACGATGGGCGCCCGCGCCGCGAACACCTTCGTGCCCACCGCACCGAGAATCGCCGGCAGCAGGGTCACCGCGACGAGCACGGCGATGGCGACGGTCACGGCCGCCGAGAACGCCATGGCGGTCAGGAAGTCGATGCCGATGATCGACAGCGCCGCCAGCGCGATAATCACCGTCATGCCCGCGAACACCACCGCGGTACCCGCCTTGCCGACCGCCAAACCGGCCAGGTGCGCGCGCTCCTTGAACGGGATGCCGCGCAATTCGTCGGCAAGCTCCTTCGGCTCAAGGTCATTGCCGCCGACGTGGAGCACCAGCTCGTTGCGGAAGCGGGAGAGAATGAACAGGGCGTAGTCGATGCCGACGGCCAGGCCGATCATGACGGCCAGCGTCGGCGTCATGGAGGTGATGGAGTCCGTGAAGGACGTCGCCGCGTACACGCCGGCGATGCCGATCCCGACGCCGATGACGCCCGTGAGCAGCGGCAGACCCGCCGCCACGAAGGAACCGAAGGTGATGATGAGCACCACCGCCGCCACCGCGATGCCCAGCAGCTCGGCGACGAAGGACAGCTCGCTCATCTGGAAAACGTTGCCGGAGTAGGCGACGTCGATGTTCGCGTCGTCGCCGGTGTGCTCGTCGACGACGGCGGTGAAGGCGTCCTTGTCGGCCTGCGGCACGCTCATGGCGCCGTCGGCATCGAAGGTGACGGTCACGGTGCCGGTGGCGCCGTCGTCGGACAGCGGGGAGACCGCCGCGATGTTCGCGTCGATCTGCTCCTGCGGCATGCCCTGCGCGGCGTACTGCTCCGTCATCTGCTGCTGCATGCCGCCCGCGGCGAGCACGGGGGAGACCAACGTCTCCGTCTCCGTCAGCGGGTCGAGTTCGCGCAGGTCCGCGAGGAACGCGTCGACCTCCGCGGCGACCTCCGGGTCGGCCAGCGTCGCGCCGTCCCGCGCCTGCATGACCACCGTGCCCGTCGGCGCCTCCAGCTGATCCTCCTCACCGGGGAAGTACCCCTGGATCCGCTCCTGGGTCTCCACCGATTCGAGGCCCTCGATGGTGAAGTTGTTGCTCATCGGCTGCGTCAGCGTCGCGGCTGCGGCGCCGGCGCCGATGATCAGCAGCACCCATACGGCGATGAACCGCCATCGGTGCAGGTAGGCGGATCGTCCGATCCGGTACAGGAAGGTCGCCATAGGGCGTTGCTCCTCGTGGTTGGGGTGCGCGCGCGTGCGCTGGTGCGATGCGCGGCGCGGGATGCGCGGGTGTGCACCTGGTCGCGTGCCGACGGAATGGGTCGACGTCAACCAAAATTATTGCACCCAATGTGCAATGTGCCAAAACTAGAAGGATGTGATCTTCGCGATGGCAGCAGCGCCCCACAACGGCCATGGAGCGCTTTCCGACGCCGTGGTGGACGTCAGCGCCGGAATCGGGCCCTTCGCGCGAGGGGCGCCCTGGGGCCCGATTCCGGGCGTCGGCGCGAAACCGGATTTCGGTGCCGCCGTTGCGGCGCTGCGGCGCCGCTGCCGCGTCGCTGCGGTGCCGCCGCGAAACCGCCGTCGGCACCAACCTCGCGGTTATTTCCGGTTTCCTCGAGAAGGAATAACCGCGATCTTGGTGCATTTGGGCCCCTTTTCCACCAAGTTCGCGGTTATTTCGTTTTCGGCGGGGACGATATAACCGCGAACTTGGCGAGCACCGCTCTTTCCGACGCATCCGGGGCCTTGGAGGGTCGCCGACGGGCCGATCGGAGGACTCGGAAGGTCGCCAACGGGCCGAAATGGGTGCCGCGGCCAATCACCGACGGGCCGATCGGGTACCTCGGTTACTCGCCGTGCGCCCCGGGCCAGCCAGGGTACTCGGGCGGGGTGCCGCCGAACGCCGGGCAGAGTTCCTGGAAGGAGCACCAGCCGCAGAGCTTCGACTTCTTCGGGCGGAAGTCGCCGTAGCGGCCGTCGCGGACGATGGCGGCCCACAGCGTCGTCAGCTCCGCCTCGAAACGCTCGAGTTCGGCGGCGGTGGGCGAGTGGGTCAGGTCGTCGGCGGCGCGCAGGTACATCAGGCGCAGCTGCTCGGGGATGTGTCCGGTCATGCGCCACCACACCAGGGCGTAGAAGCGCATCTGGAACAGCGCCTCGTTCTGGAACCTGGGGTGCGGTTTCTTGCCGGTCTTGTAGTCGACGATGCGGACTTCGCCGGTCGGGGCGATGTCGACGCGGTCGATGAACCCGCGCACCGGCACGCCCGGCGCGGCCTCGCCGCCGACACCGACACCAGCGCCAGCACCAGCACCGACGCCAACACCAGCGCCCACCCCAGCGCCGGTTCCGGTACCGCCATCCACCTCGACGTCCACGCCGAGGACCATCTGCACGAACTTCTCGATCTCATGGGCGTCGAAGCCGGCCGGGTTCTCCATGATGAAGTAGCCCTTGAGCAGGCCTCGGCATTCGACGAGGAAGTCCATCAGGTCGGAGGCGGGCACGAGTTCGGCCAGCTCCCCGGAATCGTCGGCGGCGACCATGCCCTCCCACGTGGGCTTCAGGCGCTTGACCGCCGCGGGGTAGGTGCGCTCGGGGCGCGCCCAGGCGTGCAACTCCTCGAGCACCGCGTGGACGAGCGTCCCCTTCACCTGCGCCACAGTCGACGGCTCCTCCAGCCGGTCGATGGCCCGCAGCCGGTACTTCAGGGGGCACTGCCGGTAGTCGCCGGCCCGGGAGGGCGACAGCGCCAGGGCCCTGCGCCCGCCGCGCGCCGCACCGTCAGCCGCCGGCCCACCAGCCGTCGCACCACCGGAGGCCGTCGCAGCCGCCGCACCACCGGGCGCCGCAGGTGACGCGGTCGCGGATGGGGCGGCGTCGGAAAGCGGGGGAAGGTCGGTGGAACCGGTTCCGGGGAGGGGAGGCGTGTCGGGCATACTGGCCAGGTTAGCCAGCGGCCCCGCGGCCCCGGCATCCACCAGCCCCCGAGCGAGCGAGGAAACCCCGAAACGATGGCGAGTAGCGGCCCCTTCCAGGAAGGTGACCGGGTTCAGCTGACGGACTCGAAGAACCGGCATTTCACGGTGACGTTGGAGAAGGGCGGGAAGTTCTTCACGCACCGCGGCGCCATCGCGCACGATGACCTCATCGGCGCGCACGAGGGCACGACCGTCGCGTCCGCCGAGGGCACGATGTACCTGGCCATGCGGCACCTGCTGGTCGACTACATCCTGTCGATGCCGCGCGGCGCCGCCGTCATCTACCCGAAGGACGCGGCCCAGATCATCGTCGAGGGCGACATCTTCCCGGGCGCCCGGGTTCTCGAGGCCGGCGCCGGCTCCGGCGCGCTGAGCCTGAACCTGCTGCGCGCCATCGGCCCGGAGGGGAAGCTGTTCTCCTACGAGATCCGCGAGGACCACATCGAGCACGCCGAACGCAACGTCGTCGAGTTCCTCGGCGGCAAGCCCGACAACTGGGAGCTGCGCCTCGGCGACATGGCCGAGGTGACGCAGGAAGACCTCGGCGGCCCCGTCGACCGCATCATCCTGGACATGCTCGCCCCGTGGGAATGCCTGGACACGGCGTCGAAGCTGCTGCAGCCCGGCGGCGTCCTCATGGTCTACGTGGCCACCGTGCCGCAGCTGATGAAGGTGATGGAGGGCATCCGCGAGCAGAAGTGCTTCACCGAACCGCGCGCCTGGGAGTCCCTGGTCCGCGACTGGAACGTCAAGGACCTCTCCGTGCGCCCCGCCCACCGCATGCAGGCGCACACCGCCTTCCTGGTGTGGGCGCGTCGCCTCGCCGACGGCACCGTCGCCCCGCGCCCGCAGCGCCGCAACCAGCGGTAGGGGGTGGGCCGGGGCGTGCCGGCAGCGCGGGTCCGGCAGGTGTCCGCCGTGACCCCGCGCTTGCCGACGGACTGTGCCGGACGCCTCGGCGAATCCGGCATCCGGTGTCGGTAACGTGGGGTGCATGACCACCCCCGCCGACAGAGTCCGCGAACTCGAGCACAAGAACCGCACGTTGGGCGCCCGCAACGACAAGCTCGTCGAGCTGCTGCGGGACTCCCGGGACCAGCTGACGCTGCTGCGCCAGGATCTCGAGGAGATGACCAACCCGCCGAGCACCTACGGCATCTTCCTGGAACCGGCGGAGGGCAAGACCTACCACCAGGACGACCCGATCATGCAGACCGGCGGCCCGTCCGTGGCCGCCCAGTCCGCCGAGGTGTGGACCGGCAACCGGCGCATGCGGCTGAACGTGCTGCGCAGCCTGGACATCTCCGACTTCAAGCCCGGCACCCTGGTTCGCCTGACCGACGGCAACATCATCGTCGAGGACTGCGGTTACCCGGACTACGGCGACCTCGCCCTCGTCCGCGAGACCCTGCCGGACCGCAAGCGCGTGCTGGCCACCGACCACCACGGCGAGGAATTCGTGGTGAAGCTGGCCGGCGAGCTGAAGGCGAAGGTCGGCGACACGGTGCTCATCGACCGCAAGTCCGGATACGCCTTCGAGGTCATCCCCAAGGCCGAGGTGGAGAACCTGGTCCTGGAGGAGATCCCGGACGTCGAGTACGAGGACATCGGCGGCCTGACCCGCCAGATCGCGCAGATCCACGACGCCGTGGAGATGCCCTTCCTGCACCCGGAGCTGTTCACCCGGTACAACCTGCGCCCGCCGAAGGGCGTCCTGCTGTACGGCCCGCCCGGCAACGGCAAGACGCTCATCGCCAAGGCGGTGGCCAACTCCCTGGCCCGCAAGATCGCGCTGAGCCGCGGGGAGTCCGAGGAGGAGGCCCGCCGCGCCCAGTCGTACTTCCTCAACGTCAAGGGCCCGGAGCTGCTGAACAAATTCGTCGGCGAGACCGAACGCCAGATCCGCCTCATCTTCGACCGCGCCCGCGACATCGCCGAGGCCGGCCGCCCCGTCATCGTCTTCTTCGACGAGATGGACTCCATTTTCCGCACCCGCGGCTCCGGCGTGTCCTCCGACATGGAGAACACGGTCGTGCCGCAGCTGCTGGCGGAGCTCGACGGCGTGGAGGGGCTGGAGAACGTCATCGTCATCGGCGCCTCCAACCGCGAGGAGATGATCGACCCGGCGATTCTGCGCCCGGGCCGCCTGGACGTGAAGATCCGCATCGAGCGCCCCGACGCCGACGCGGCGAAGGACATCTTCGGCAAGTACCTCACCCCGGAGCTGCCCTACGCGCCGGCCGAACTGGAGCGCCACGGGTCCGCCGAGGCCGCGGCCGCCGCGCTGACCGAGTCCGTCGTGGAGCGCATGTACCGCACGGCCCCGGAGAACGAGTACGTGCGCATCCGCTACGCCGACGGCTCCAGCGAGATGCTGTACTACCGCGACTTCAACTCCGGCGCGATGATCGCCAACATCGTCGACCGCGCCAAGAAGTACGCCATCAAGGACGTCATCGACGGCAAGCCGGACGGCATCACGGAGGCGCACCTGCTCCAAGCCGTCGGCGAGGAGTTCGCCGAGAACGAGGACCTGCCCAACACCTCCAACCCCGACGAGTGGGCCCGCATCTCGGGGCGCCCGACGGGCCGCGTCGTCGACGTGCAGGTCATCCACCACGAGCGCGCCGACGCCGCACTTGCCGACGCCGCACTTGCCGACGCCGGTGCCGCCGACGACCGGGCGGAGGGTTAGCCATGACCGGACGCGTGATCGGCACGGAAATCGAGTACGGCATTTCGTCGCCGGGCGATTCGTCGGCAAGCCCCATCGTGACGTCGACCCGCGCCATCCTGGCGTACGCGGAGGCGCACTCGGGCGGCCTGGACCGGCGCACCCGCTGGGACTACGAGCCGGAGTCGCCGCTGCGCGACTCGCGCGGCTTCGACCTGCGGCGCTACCGGTCGACGCCGGTGATTGACCCGAACGCGCTGGGCGCGGCGAACCTCATCCTGGTCAACGGGGCGCGGTTCTACGTCGACCACGCGCACCCGGAGTACTCGGCGCCGGAGACCACCGACGCCCGCGCCGCGGTGATCGCCGACCGGGCGGGCGACCTGATCATGCTGGAGGCCGCGCGGCTGGCCGGGCAGGGCCTGGGCGCCACCGACAAGGAGAAGGCCGAGGCCCGCGCGAAGGCCGAGCGGGCGGGGGAGAACCCCGACGCCGCGCACGCCGGCATCGAGCTGAAGATTTACCGCAACAACGTCGACGGCAAGGGCGCCAGCTACGGCGCGCACGAGAACTACCAGTTCCGCCGCGACACCGACTTCGACGCGGTCATCGCGGGGCTGACCCCCTTCTTCGTCACCCGCCAGGTGTACACCGGTTCCGGCCGCGTGGGCCTGGGGCAGAAGGGGCAGGAGGCCGGCTTCCAGCTGTCGCAGCGCGCCGACTACATCGAGACGGAGGTGTCGCTGGAAACCACGCTGAACCGCGGCATCATCAACACCCGCGATGAGCCGCACGCCGACGCCGACGAGTGGCGCCGCCTGCACGTCATCATCGGCGACGCGAACCTGTCGGAGACCGCCACCTTCCTCAAGTTGGGCGCCACCTCGCTGGTGCTCGACGCCATCGAGGACGGCGTCGACTTTTCCGACCTGAAGCTCCGCGAGCCCGTCGACGACGTCCGCCGCGTCTCCCGCGACCTCACCTGCACCGTCAAGCTGCAGCTCGACGACCACGTCACCTGGATGAGCGCCATCGACGTCCAGCGCGAATACCTCCGCCGCGTCACCCCCTACGCCACCGACGACGTGGGCCGGGAGGTGCTCGCCCGGTGGGGCGAGGTGCTGGATCTGCTTGCCGACGACCCTCTGGCCACCGCCCACCGCCTCGACTGGACGGCCAAGCTGAAGCTCATGGAGGGGCTGCGGCAGCGCGCGGGCATCGGGTGGGATCACCCGAAACTGGCCTTGATCGACATCCAGTACTCGGACATAGACCCGGCCCGCGGCCTGTACCACGCGCTGGTCAAGCGCGGCGCGATGGAGACGCTGGTGACCGGGGAAGAGGTGGCGCACGCGATGGCGCAGGCGCCCCGGACCACCCGCGCCTACCTGCGCGGCGGCCTGCTGCGCCGCTTCGCCGACGACGTCGTCGCCGCCAGCTGGGACTCCGCCATCGTGGAGGTCGACGGGGACGAGCTGGTCAAGCTCTCCCTCTCCGACGTCCGCGGCCTCGGCGCCGACGCTGTCGGCGACGTCCTGGAGGACGCGGCGTCCATGTCCGAGGTGGTTGCGGGCCTCCGGGACCGTGGCCTGGCAGGATTGAACGGAACGTAACTAGCGGAAGCACCCGCCCCGATCGCCGCGGCATGACGTCGGAAAGCGAATGAGGGGCGGGCGAATAAAAGGAGTTGGGACCATGTCCGGCATCAAGGGTTCGCAGATTCAGGGCGGCGGCTCCGGCGGCGACGACGACGAGGAGCTCGGCGAGGTCGCCGGCGGCGGCCAGGTGCAGGAGAACATCGCCTCCACCGACGACCTGCTCGACGAAATCGACGGCCTGCTCGAGTCGAACGCCGAGGAGTTCGTCCGCTCGTACGTGCAGAAGGGCGGCGAGTAGGCCGTGACGGAGGCGGCGGCAACCGGGCCGGGGGCGGCGCTGACGCGGCGCATCGCCGGCATCGAAACCGAGTACGGCATCACCTGCACCCTCGACGGGGAACGGCGCCTGGGGCCCGACGAGATCGCGCGGTACATGTTCCGCCCGGTCATCGAGGAATTCGGGGCGACCAACATCTTCAGCTCCAATGCGGGGCGCCTGTACCTCGACGTCGGCAGCCACCCGGAGTTCGCCACCGCCGAATGCGACTCCGTGTCGCAGCTGGTGGCCCACGACCGCGCCGGCGAGCGCATGCTCGACGACCTCGCCGCCCGGGCGGAGACGTCCCTGGCGGAGGAGAACATCGGCGGCAAGGTTTACCTGTTCAAGAACAACGTGGACTCGTCGGGCAACTCCTACGGCTGCCACGAGAACTACCTCGTCGGCCGCGGCATGGGCCTGAAGGCCCTGTCGAAGCTGCTGCTGCCCTTCCTGGTCACCCGCCAATTGTTCTGCGGTGCGGGCAAAATCGCGCGCCCGTACCCGGGCAGCCCCTACGAGGACGAGCCCGAGCAGTACTGCTTCTCGCAGCGCGCCGACCACGTGTGGGACGGCGTGTCCAGCGCGACCACCCGGTCGCGGCCCATCATCAACACCCGCGACGAGCCGCACGCCGACTCCACCCGTTTCCGCCGCCTGCACGTCATCGTCGGCGACTCGAACATGTCGGAGACCACCACCGCCCTGAAGCTCGGCACCACCCAGCTGGTGCTGGAGATGATCGAGGCCGGCGTGGAACTGCCCGACTTCGAGGTCGCCAACGAAATCAAGGCCATCCGCCTGGTCAGCCGCGACATGACCGGCACCGAACCCATCCCGCTGCGCAACGGCGGCGCCGTGTCCGCGTTGGACATGCAGCGCGAGCTCGACATCGTCGCGTCCCGGGCGCCCGAGGTCCCGGCTGCCCTCG
>DUOR01000282.1 GCA_012838715.1 Actinomycetales bacterium | reverse complement strand
GGCAGCGGCGCCATGCCGCGCGCGGACTCGATGATGTCCGTGTACGGGTCGTCGACCAGCGGCGCGGCGGGGGAGCAGCCGGCGACCAACAGCGCGGCGATCGCGGCGGAGGCGGCGGCGAGGGCGGGGCGGCGGCGCATCACAGGTACTCCAGGAGCCGATGGCGGAAGCCGACGACGACGAGGATCGCCGCGGCGATGGACAACAGGACGACCAGGCCGGACAGCAGCGCGGAGGTGCGTCGGGCGTCCTCGATTTCGCCGCGCAACTCGAGGCGGGCCTCGGCGATGGACGCCTGCAGCGCCGTGTCCAGTTCCCGGAAGGAGTCGGCGGAGGAGTGCGGCAGCGCGCCCTCGACCGTGGCGATTTCCACCGCGCCGGCGTAGTCGCCCCGGTTGAGCCGGGACTGCATTTCGGCGTGGCCCCGGCTCCATCCCTCGAGGGCCGCGGCGGCCTCGCCGTCGCCCTCCCCGGCGGTGTCCAGCATCCGGCCGATGCCGCGGGCGTCGTCGTAGAAGGATTCGCCGTCGCCGGGCTGGCGGCGCACCAGATCCAGGGTTTCGGCGGCGCGGGCCTGCTGGGCGGTGATGCGGGCCTCGGTGAGCGTCTGAACGGGCGCCGTCGCCGCGCCGAACGCGCCCTCGCCGCGCCACGTCAGCAGCGTGGACACGGAGACCGCGAGCAACGCGAAGGCCATCAGCGCCGTCGCCGCGATGAGGCCCGCGTTGACCAGGCGGCCGGTGCGCCGCGCCATCCGCCACTGCACGTACAGCAGGAACAGGACGGCGGCGAGCAGGCCGGACAGCGGGACCCACGGCAGTCCCGTGAGCTCGGCGCGGTCGTCGGCGACGGACCGGCTGGTGTCGGCGTAGAGCGAGGCCGCGGCGGGCAGGATTTCCGTGCGCATCAGCCCGGACGCCTCCGCGACGTACGCGACGCCGACGGGGTGGCCCTGCCGCGAGTTGGCGCGCGCCGCCTCGATCAGCCCGGTGTAGACGGGAAGCAGCCGCTGCACGGTGGCGATGTCCGTCATGGCCTGCGAGTTCACGTCGGTGACGCCGGCGGCGGCGCGGGCGCCGGCCAGGGCGGCCTGCGCGATCGCGTCGTCGTACTGCTGCCGCAGGTCCGACGCGCCGTCGAGGTTGCCTCGGGAGAACGAGGTGTTCGCCGACGCGTCGGCGATGGTCAGCGCCGAGTACAGGTTCTGCGCGGCATGCGACAGCGGCTCCGACGCCGAGGACACGACGGCGAGCTGCTGCTGGCGGGTGTTGGTGGTCTCCGCCATCGACAGGCCGGCGGCGAGGATGGCCACGATGAGCACCACGGCCGCCAACGTCAGCCGGCCGGGGGAGGTCAGCAGGAAGGAAATCGTCCGCTTGGGGTACTCCAGCGCGGGGCCGAGGCGTTCGCCGAAGGCCCGCGACAGCGGGGTGCCGGAGCCGCCGAGTTCGAGGTCGTCGACGCGCTCGTCGGCGTCGCGGTGGTCGATGGGCGGTGCGGGCGCGATGTTGATCGAGCCGAGCCCCCACCCGAGGTCCTTGTTCGGGGAGCCGGCGGTGGCGTCGAGGGTCGCCCCGTCGAGTGACGGCGCATCGGAGGAACGCCGGGACGCGAACCGCGTTCGCCGAGGTCGGCGCCGGATATCGGCCGAGTCCGCCACGCCGCTCCACCTCCCTCGTCGATCCAAGTCAACCAGTGTTTCCGTCCCCCGAGATCCTAGTCCTCCCGTTGTGTGAGGCAAACCACAGGGATCTCGGCGCGTAGTCTGGGTTCATGCTTAACGACGGCAATGGTTGGGCCGCCGGGCCCGACGGCTCCCGCTTGTGGGGCCGTTTCGGGGCCGCCGGTCTGTTGGTCCTCACCCCGGACGGGAAGGTGCTCATGCAGTACCGGGCCGAGTGGACGTCGTGCCCGCTGACGTGGGGCGTCCCCGGCGGTGCCCGCGATTCCCACGAGACCGCCGCCGATGCGGCCCTGCGGGAGGCGGAGGAGGAGACCGGGCTGACCGCCGATCAGGTGCGCGTGCTGGGCACCGAGGTCACCAGCGGGCCGTTCCCCGCGGACCCCGGGCGCCCGGATCTGGCGGGCGGCTGGACCTACACCACCGTCTACGCGCTTGCCGACGGTGAACTGGCCACCACCCCGAACGCCGAATCCCTCGAGCTGGAGTGGGTCCCGCTGGCCGACGTCACCGAACTTCCGTTGCTGCCCGCTTTCGCGGAGAGCTGGCCCGGCGTGCGTCGGCAAGCGGAGAAGTACCTGGCGTGAACCGCGCGGCGCCCGCGGTGGGCGGCTAGTCGTCGGCGAGGGCGGCCGCGCCCGCGGACACGGCGGTGACGGCCAGCACCGACGGCCAGGCGCCGATCTTCTTGGCCAGCGGGTGCGAGGCGCCGAACGCGCCGATGTACGTGGCCAGCAGCGCCGCGGTGGCGGGGATGCCCTTGCGGGCGTACCAGGTGCGGGCGGCGTAGATGCCGGCCGCGGCGAGGACCACGCCACCCAGCGGGCGGATGCCGGTCTCGCGGGCGGTGAGCCACCCGCCGATGAGCCCGGTGGCGATGACCGGGGCGGTCTGAACGTCGGTTGCCTTCTTGAGCTTCATGTCCATGCCCCCAGCGTAGCCTTGACGCCATGTCGAACATTGATTCCAGGGCGGGCCGCCGCGACCGTTTGGCCCGCGCGAACCTGTACCTGGTCACCGACGCCCGCCGCCACATCGATCCCGGTTTCGGGGAGCTCGCCCGCTTCGCCGACGTGGCGCTGGCCGCCGGGGTGGACATCATCCAGTTGCGGGACAAGGGCTCGGCCGGCGAGCGGGAGCTCGGGGCGATGGAGGCCGCGGAGGAGCTGGCGGCGCTGGCGGTGCTGCGGGAGGTCGCGGACCGGCACGGGGCGCTGCTGGCGGTCAACGACCGGGCGGACATCGCCATCGCGGCCAACGCCGACGTGCTGCACACCGGGCAGCGGGACCTGCCGGTGCGGGTCGCCCGGCGGCTCGT
>DUOR01000281.1 GCA_012838715.1 Actinomycetales bacterium | reverse complement strand
CGCCCGCCGTGATCCGCGGTTCCGCGCCGGAAGTGCGCGGACGCCGGAAACTAGAAGTTGATCATCTCGCCCATCAGGCCCTCGGCGGCTTCCTTCATCGCCTCGGACATGGTCGGGTGGATGTGGGTGGTGCGGCCGATCTCCTCGGAGGTCAGCTCGTACTTCTGCGCCAGGACCAGCTGCGGCATGAGCTCGGAGACGTTGGCTCCGACCATGTGGCCGCCCAGCAGCTCGCCGTGCTCGGCGTCCGCGATGAGCTTGACGAAGCCGGTCGCCTCGGCCAGACCCTGCGCCTTGCCGTTCGCGGAGAACGGGAAGGTGGAGACGGTGATCTCGCGGTCGTTCTCCTCGGCCCACTTCTTGGCCTGGGCCTCGGTCTTGCCGAAGGACGCGACCTGCGGGTTGCAGAACGTCGCGCGCGGCATGTTCAGGTAGTCCTCGATGACGTCGGTCTCGTGGCCGGCCATGTGCTCGGCGGCGATGACGCCCTGCGTCTCGGCCACATGGGCGAGCTGCAGCTTCATGGTGACGTCGCCAATCGAGTAGATGTGGTCGACGTTGGTGCGCATGTAGTCGTCGATGGGGATCTCGCCGCGCTCGCCGAGTTCGACGCCGGCGTTCTCCAGGCCGATGCCCTCGGTGCGCGGGGCGAAGCCGATGGAGACCATGACGCGGTCGACGGTGAGGGTCTCGGACTTCTTGCCGTCCTTGGACTCCACCTGGACCTCGACGGAGTCGCCGTTGTCCTTGATGGCGGTGGTCTTGTGGCCGGTGAGCAGCTTGACGCCGAGCTTCTTGTACTCCTTGGCGATGACCTTGGAGACGTCCTCGTCCTCATTCGGCAGGACGCGGTCCATGAACTCGACGATGGTGACGTCCACCCCGTAGTTGGCCAGGACGTAGGCGAATTCCATGCCGATGGCGCCGGCTCCGACGATGACCATGGAGTCCGGCAGGTCGTCGGAGAGGATCTGCTCCTCATAGGAGACGATGTTGCCGCCGAGCTCGACGCCCGGCAGGGAGCGGACGACGGAGCCGGTCGCGATGATGGCGTTGTCGAACGTGAGCTCCTTGCCCTCGTCCTTGCCGTCGGTGATGACGATGGTGTTGGCGTCCTTGAATTCGCCCCAGCCGTCGACCTCCTCGATCTTGTTCTTCTTCATGAGGAAGTGGACGCCCTTGACGATGCCCGCGGACACCTTGCGGGAGCGGTCGTGCGCCGCGCCGAAGTCGAAGGAGGCGTCGCCGGAAATGCCGAAGGTCTTCGCCTGGTGGTTGAAGATGTGCGCCACCTCGGCGTTCTTCAACAGCGACTTGGAGGGGATGCAGCCGACGTTCAGGCAGACACCGCCCCAGTACTGCTTTTCGACGACGGCCACCTTCAGGCCCAGCTGGGAGGCGCGGATGGCGGCGACGTAACCGCCGGGACCGGCGCCAAGGACAACGAGATCATAATGTTCAGCCACGGCAACGAGATTACGCGCCGATGACGTGCGAGTCATCCGATGGGGGCACTCCCTTTTGCCGGGTGAGCAATCGGGTGCCGCGAACCCGCGCCAGGACAGGGCGCTAGGACAGGCCGCCGAGGAAGGCGACGATGGCGGCGAGGATCTCGCCGAGCCCCATCGAGCCGGCGTTGACGCCCGGGGCGATGGTCTCGAAGAAGTCGAGGATGGCCTGTTCGTGCGGGAGCATGGTGTTTCCTTTCGTCGTCACATCAGTCACAATGGTACCGTCAGTCACACACGTAACTTAGTTCACCAATCCGGTTCACGCGACCCCGGATCCCCGAACGCCCCCGGCCGCTACATTTATCGCGGCGTTGTCACGGGTGCGGTAGGGTACGCAGGGATTTCATGGGCCGGGTTAACCCTGGTCCCGGGTCCCCGCCGCCCACAATCTTTTTCTGGAGCACCTGATGCAGCACACCCGCACCCACCGCATGAAGGCCGCCGCCGCGGCAGCGCTCGTGGCGCTCCTCCCGGTCGCCGCCGCCCCGTCCGCCCTGGCCCAGCCGGCCGAGCAGCCGATTGAGCAGTCCGCCGGGCAGGCCGCGAACGGCCAGTCGGAAATCTTCTTCGAGGGCCAATTCAGCGAGCAGGTCAAGAGCCTCGACCTCGGTTGGCGCGACCTGATCGCGGGCCACGACAACGTCGAGGAGGTCTGGGCCTCCGCCCCGGCCATGGACCGCGGCGTGCCGCTGGTGTGGATTCGCCCCGAGGGCGCGGAGCGCACCGCCCCGCGCCCGACCCTGTACGTCCTGAACGGCGCTGACGGCGGCGAGGGCGTCGCGTCCTGGCTGTACCAGACCAACATCATCGAGTTCTTCTCGGACAAGGACGTCAACGTCGTCATCGTCCAGGCCGGCGCGTTCTCGTACTACACCGACTGGGTCAGCTCGGACACCCAGTTCGGCGCCCAGATGTGGGAGACCTTCCTGACGCAGGAGCTCCCGGGCCCCCTCGAGGCGGAGATTGGCGGCAACGGCAAGCGCGGCATCATCGGCATGTCCATGTCGGCGACGTCGGTGCTGAACTTCGCGCAGCACAACCCGGGGCTTTACGACGGCGTCGGCTCCTTCTCCGGCTGCGCGAACGTGGCCGACGAGGCCGGCGCCCTGGCCGTCCAGACCGTCCTGGACCGCGCCAACGTCAGCGCGGAGCAGATGTGGGGCCCGCGCCCGGGCGAGCTGTGGAACTACAACGACTCGCTCATCAACGCCGAGAACCTGATCAACCAGCCGATGTTCATCTCCAACGGCACCGGCCTGTGGGGCGAGTGGGACACCACCGCCAACCCGACGGTCGACCAGGAGGCCCAGCTCATCGCGCAGCGCACCACCGGTTCCGCCATCGAGGGCGTGACCAACATGTGCACCCAGACGTTCAAGGCCCGCATGGATTCCCTCGGCGCCACGGACATCCACTGGGACCTGAACAACAGCGGCACCCACTCGTGGGGCTACTGGCAGGATGACCTGTACGAGTCCTGGGACGTCCTCTTCTCCGACGTCCTCTTCCCCGACGACCTCGACGACTAGGACGGCAGCGGGCGGGGATGCGCTTCCCGCCCCTTTCCCGCGCCCCGGGCGGACCGCTTGGCCGGTACCGGCCCGGGCCGCGCACCCCATGACCTAAGTTCGGGTCATGGGGTCTTTCATTTCCACCGATGTCCTGCCCGCCTGGCTCGATGAGATCGAGGGCGGGCGGGCGCTCGATTGGGCGCGCGCCCGGTCTGCGGAAACCGACGACCTCCTGGACGACGGCCCGTTGCGCGGGGAACTGGAGGAATCCATCCTCGCGGCGCTGGACACCGACGCCCGCATCCCCTACCCGGTGCGCCGGGGCGATTACCTGTACAACTTCTGGCGCGACGCGGACCATCCGCGCGGCCTGTGGCGGCGGACGTCCCTGGAGTCCTTCCTGGCGGGGATGCCCGGCGCGGCCGATGTGCCGTCGGGCGACGGCGCGGACGGCGTCGGCACGCGGGAACGGACCGCCACCGAGTGGGAGACGGTGATCGACGTCGACGCCCTGGCTGCGGCCGAGGGCGAGAACTGGGTGTGGAAGGGCGCGCAGGCGCGCTACCCCGACTACGACCGCGCGCTGGTGCATCTGTCGCGGGGCGGGGCGGATGCGTCGGTGATCCGCGAGTTCGATCTGGCGACGCTCGAGTTCGTGGAGGACGACCCGTTCCAGCTGCCGGAGGCGAAGTCGGACGTGTCGTGGGTGTCCCGCGACGAGATTCTGGTGGGCACGGACATGGGGCCGGGCAGCCTCACCGAGTCCGGCTACCCGAAGCAGGTGCGGCGCTGGCGGCGCGGCCGGGAGCTGGCCGAGTCGGAGCTGGTGTTCGCGGGGCATGACGACGACGTCGCGGTGGGCGGCTGGTTCGACGCCACCGAGGGTTTCGAGCGGCTGTTCGTGGAGCGGGCCATCGATTTCTACCGTTCGCGCCGGTTCATCGCCGTCGACGACGGCCTGCAGATCATCGAGGTCCCCGACGATTGCCGCGTCAGCGTGCACCGGGAGTGGCTGCTGCTCATGCCGCGCACCGACTACCTGGGGCTGCCCGCGGGCGCCCTGGCCGTCGCCCGCATCGACGACTGGCTCGCCGGCGATCGCGGTTACGAGACGCTGTTCCTGCCGGACGACCGCACGTCGCTGCAGTCGGTGGCGTGGACCCGCGATCATCTGGTGTTCACGCTGCTGCGGGACGTGGCGACGCAGCTGGAGGTCCGGGACATCGGCACGTGGGCGGAGGCTCCCGCGCCGGCGCTCCCCGACTCCGTGACCGTGACGATGGTGCGCACCTCCCCCACCCTCGGCAACGAGATGTGGCTGGGCGGTTCCTCCACGCTGGAGCCGGCGACGCTGTGGCGCACGGAGTCCGGCTCGGGCGCCGAACCCGACGTCGTGCGCCGCGCCCCCGCCTTCTTCGACGCCACGGGAATGGGCACGCGCCTGCATTGGGCGGTGTCGGCGGACGGCACGCGCATCCCCTACCGCATCACCGGCGTGCTCGACGGCCCGGACGCCGATCTGCCGCGGCCCACGCTCGTGCACGCCTACGGCGGCTTCGAGGTGTCGCTGGTGCCGGGCTATTCGGCGGTCCGCGGCATCGGCTGGCTGTCGCGCGGTGGCCTGGTGGTGGAGGCGAACCTCCGCGGCGGCGGCGAGTTCGGCCCGGGCTGGCATTCGCAGGCCGTGAAGACCAACCGCCGGAAGGTGCACGAGGACCACCAGGCCGTGCTTTCCGACGTCGTGGCCCGGGGTTACGCCACACCGGACCTCCTGGCCGTCCGGGGCGGGTCCAACGGCGGCCTGCTGTCCGCGGTGTGCCTGACCTCCTACCCGGAACTTGTGGGCGCGGTGGTCAGCCAGGTGCCGTTGGTGGACATGCTGCGCTATCACACGCTGTCCGCCGGGGCGTCGTGGATGGCGGAGTACGGCGACCCCGACGACGAGGTCGAGGGCGCGGCGATCCGGGAATGGTCGCCGACCCAGCGCGTCGCCAAGCACGGCGACAGGCCGTACCCGCCGACGCTGGTGACCACCTCCACCCGCGACGACCGCGTGCACCCCGCGCACGCGCGGACGCTCGTGTGGCTGCTGCGGGAGGCGGGGCAGCCCGTCGACTACTCGGAGAACACCGAGGGCGGGCACGCCGGCGCGGCCGACAACAGGCAGGTCGCGCGCCTCGAATCGCTCATCCACTCCTGGCTGTGGCGGACGCTGGGCCGATGACCGCCGAGGTCCGGCCGGGGACGGGCCGGGCGACGCCAAGTAGGGTGTCCTGACGTGACCGGCACCGAACTGACCAACCCCTACACCGGAATCCCCTTCAACCTGGGATTCCGCGTGGAACGCTACGACCTCGACCTGGACTACCGGGTCGGGCCGAACCGCCTGCGCGCCACCGCCGTGCTGCACATGGAGGTCAACGCGCGCATCGACGCGCTGACCCTCGACTTCACCGGCGGCCTGCGCGTCGACTCCGTGACCGCGGAAACCGACTCGCACGGCACCACCGTCGGCGTCGCGCGGTGGCGGCAGTCCGGGCGGAAGCTGCGGGTGACGTTCGACCGGCAGCTCGAGCCGGAGGAGACGCTCAACCTGACGGTGCGCTACTCGGGCAACCCGGGGCCCGTGAAGTCCCGCTGGGGCGAGCTCGGCTGGGAGGAGCTGGAGAACGGCTCGCTGGTGGCGTCGCAGCCGGTCGGCGCCGCCAGCTGGTTCCCCTGCGACGACGACCCCGAGGTCAAGGCGCACTACGACCTGACCATCGTCACCGACTCCCCGTACACGGTGGTCGCGACGGGCCGCGCCGAGGCCCCCGCGGCCGTCGGCGGCTCCCGACGCCGCTGGCGCTTCACCACCACCGAGCCGATGGCGTCGTACCTGGTCACCGTGCAGGTCGGCCAGTTCACCAAGGTGGAGATGCCCAGCGACACCGCCCCGGTGACCCTGTGGGTCCCGCCGCACCTCGTCGCCCGCGCCAAGCACGACTTCCGCGACCAGGGCCGCATGCTCGACGAGTACGCCCGCATGTTCGGGCCGTACCCCTTCCCGGACTACAAGGTCGTCATCGTCGAGGACGAGCTGGAGATCCCGCTGGAGGCGCAGGGCCTGTCGATTTTCGGCTCCAACCACGCCGACGGCAAGGACACCTGGAACCGCCTCATCGCCCACGAGCTGTCGCACCAGTGGTTCGGCAATTCCGTCGGCATTTCCCAGTGGCGCGATATCTGGCTCAACGAGGGTTTCGCCTGCTACGCGGAGTGGCTGTGGTCGGAGGTCTCCGGCGGCAAGACCGCCGACGAGCACGCCCGCAAGCATCACGCCGAGTTGGCGAAGCTGCCGCAGGACATCCACATCGCCGACCCGGGCCCGGACCTGATGTTCGACGACCGGCTGTACAAGCGCGGCGCCCTCACCGTCCACGCCCTGCGCCTGCTGCTCGGCGACGACGCCTTCTTCGACCTGCTGCGCCGCTGGACCACCGGCAACCGGCACTCGGTGGTCGACGCCGTCGACTTCCGGGCGCTGGCCAACCGCGTGTGCCGCGAGACCGGCGTGACCACCTCGCACCTCAACGTCCTCTACGAGCGGTGGCTGAACCGCGCCGAGCTGCCCCCTTTCCCGGTGGACCCCGCGCTGGGCGGCGCGGGGCTTTCCGACGGCGCCTCCGGGTCCGGTTCCGGGTCCTCCGCCTCCGCTGACCGCGCGGGCACCACCTCCCCGGGGCGTCCGCCGTCGGGCCATTCGGGTGCGGTGGCGCGGCCGTGAAGTGGCTGACCCTGGCGACGCTCGTCGCCGCCGCCGGCAGTTTCGCCATCCTCTTTCTGTCGGCGTGGGGGCTGGGCACGGACGTCAACCTGCAGTTCGTCGCCTACTGGGGTTTGTTCTTCGCCATGACGGGCGTCCTCGGCGGCCTGATGCAGGAGACCACCCGCGCCGTCGGGTCCTCGCTGCGCCCCGATTCGGCGGCGGCCCCGCCCCCGGGCACCGTCCGGGCGCGGCCGCTGACCGTCGCCGCCGGGGGGGCCGCGGTGACCTTCGCGCTGTTCGCGCTGTCCGGCCCGCTGTGGGTGGATCTCGTCGTCCATGACGGCCATGTCCTGGCGGTGCTGCTGATGGCCGGTGGCCTGGCCATGTACGCGATGCAGGCCGCCGTCTCCGGCGTGCTCTCCGGTGCGCAGCTGTGGGGGCAGTACGCGTCGCTGATCATCCTGGACATCGTCACCCGCGTCGTTCCCGCCGCCCTGGCCTGGTGGTTCGGATGGGGCCTGGGCGCGTGGCTGTGGATCACGGTCATCGGCACGGTCAGCTGGCTGCTGCTGGCGGCGGTGTCGCCGGCCACCCGCCGCGCGATGACCCTGCGCGCCGACGTGCCCGTCCGCCGGTTCATCCCGCTGATGATCACCGCGATGGCCGCCGCCGGCGCCTCCGCCGTGCTGGTCACGGGCTTTCCGACGCTGGTGAAGATCAGCGCCGACCACGGGGCGGGCGCCCTCGGCGCCGTGACGGCCGCGGGCATCGCCTACGCCGTCACCCTGACCCGTGCGCCGCTGCTGATGCCGCTGGAGAAGTTCCAGAACGCCATCATCGTCCATTTCGTCCGCTCCACCGGCGGTCCCCTGGCCGCGCTGTCGAAGCCGTTGGGCGCCCTGCTCGCCTTCGGCCTCTTCGGCTCCGCCCTGGCGTGGCTCATCGGCCCGTGGATCCTGGAGGTCATCCTCCAGCCGGACTACTTCGTCCCCGGCCGCACCCTCGCCGGCCTGACCCTGGGCGCCACGTTCACCGCGGTGCTGATGGTCACCGGCGCCGTCACCTTGGCCGTCGGCAGGCACCGCGCCTACCTGGTGGGCTGGCTGCTGGCCACCGTCGTCGCCACGGCGGTGCTCTTCGGCCCGGGCACCCTGGAGCTGCGCAGCGTGCTGGCGCTCGTCGTCGGCCCGGCGCTGGGCGTGCTGTTCCACCTCATCGTGCTCAAGGCCGTCGTCCCCGACGACCCCGCGGAGAAGGCCGCCGCCGCGGCCGAGGAGGGCGCGCCGCCGCCCACCGCCGCCACCCCGCCGCCGGCGTGAGTCACCCGCCCGAATCCCCCGCGTGAATCTAAGGTGAAGCCGTGACCGCCGAACGCAGCAACCCCGACGCCCGCGGCAGCCGGGCCGCCCGCGCCGACCTCGCCGTGCTGATGACCGTCTACCACCGCGTGGACCCCGATCACCTCGACGCCGCGCTGGCGTCCCTGTGGGCGCAGACCGTGCCCGCGGGCCGGG
>DUOR01000280.1 GCA_012838715.1 Actinomycetales bacterium | reverse complement strand
GGTGGCCCAGCTCCCCGACCCCGCGCGGCTCCGCGGCGCGGAAGCGGTCGTCGACCCGGTGGGGCTGCGCGGCGGCGTCACGGCCGTGGTGCCGCACCCGGGCTGCGAGGTCTGCCGCGGACGGTAGCGGGGGCGTCGGCACGCGGGACGGGTGAACGGGCACAATGGCGGGCATGAGCGAAAACCCCCTGTCCGGTTCCCCTTTCCGCCGCGCCGCGAAACTCGTGTCGGTGCCGCTGGGTGCGGGGGCGCGGGCGCTGACGCCCAAGGGGCGGCAGGCGAATCCGCGGCGCACCGCCGAACAGCTCGCCGAGGTGCTCGGCGAACTGAAGGGCGGGGCGATGAAGGTGGGGCAGGCGCTGAGCATTTTCGCGCCGATTCTGCCGAAGGAACTGGCGGAGCCGCTGTCCGGGACGCTGCGGTCGCTGCAGGCGGAGGCGCCGCCGATGCCGGCGTCGTCCGTGCACCGCGTGCTGGACCGGCAGCTGGGCACCGCGTGGCGGGAACGGTTCCTGGAGTTCGACGACGTGCCGACGGCCGCCGCGTCCATCGGGCAGGTGCACCGGGCCGTGTGGTCCGACGGCACCGACGTCGCCGTGAAGGTGCAGTACCCCGGCGCGGACAAGGCCATCCAGGCGGACCTGCGGCAGCTGCGCGTCATCTCGCCGCTGCTGCAGCAGCTGGGCACCGGCACCAACATGTCCGACCTGGTCGCCGAAATCGCCGACAACGTCTTGGACGAACTCGACTACCGCATCGAGGGCGACCACCAGCGCGCCTTCCACGCCGCATTCGGGTCGGGGCAGGAACCGCTGCTGCGGGTGCCGAAGGTCTACGCCTCCTCGCCGAAGGTCCTGGTGTCCGAGTGGGTCGAGGGCGTGCGCCTGAGCGAAATCATCGACCGCGGCACCCCGGAGCAGCGGTCCCGGGCGGCGGAGGCGCTGACCGTCTTCGAGTTCTCCTCCCCCGACCTGGTCCGCCGCATGCACACCGACCCGCACCCCGGGAACTTCCTCGTCGGCGACGACGGCGTGCTCACCGTCATCGACTTCGGTGCCTGCATCAAGGTGCCCGGCGGCCTGCCGCGGCCGCTGATTGAACTCGTCGCCGCGGTCGTCGACGGTCGCCGCGCCGACCTGAAGCAGCTCGCCCTGGAGCACGGGTACCTCGCGCCGGAGCATGCCGACGAGGTGTCCGCCGGCGAAATCGAGGCCTTCCTGGCGCCCTTCGCCGAGCCGCTCGCCGAGGACGACTTCGTGTTCACGGTCGAATGGCTGACCCGCGTGCTCGGTCCCTTCCTCGACCCGAAGTCGCCGCAGTCGCAGCTGTCGCGGAGCTTCGGCATGCCGCGGGAGTACATCATGATCCACCGCATCCTCGCGGGCGCCGTCGCCGTTCTTTCGCAGCTGTCGGCGCCGGCGCCGTACCGGCAGGTCATTGCGAAGCACTACCCCGAGATGATCGGCCGCGGCGGGAAGTGACCCGGCGCGCGGTGCCAGCGGGCGATCTCGGCGCGCGGTGCCGGTGCGGCGGCGGTAGCGTTGCCGGCATGCGTCCCCAGGAGTTGTACGGCCAGGTGGGCATGACCCACGAAGTCTTGTCCGGCATCGTCGATCAGCTGCGCCAGCTCGTCGCCTCCGCCGAAGTGTGGGATCGATCGGCCCTGACCGTCGACGACTCCTCCGTGATGACCGTCGACGGCTGCGTCGACTCCGTCATCGAGGAACTGCGCAGCTGCGCCGACTCCCTCGATCTTGCCGTCGGCCACGCCGAGGCCGCCTGGTCCGCCAGTTCACGCATCGGCGACCAGGGCAAGTAGCGGGGCGCGGCACGGCCCCGGGCGATCCGGGCGCGGCGCCCGCGACCTTCGGCGCGGGAACTACAGAGAGCCGGTGACGGCCTCGCCGAGCGGGACGTCGCCGTCGAGGAACGCCAGCTCATGGCCCGCGACCTCGTCGAAACGACCGACGACGTGCGCGATCATCGCGGCGACCGTCGCGCGGGCGGTCGTCCGCTCCACGCCGTCGCCCAGCGGCTCGGCGTCATCGCCGATGTGGACGTCGCCGGCGGGTTCCTCGGTCAGTGCGCCCGGCTTGAGGATCACGTACCTCAGGCCCGATTCCCGCAGGTGAACGTCGGCCTCCGCCTTCGCGTTCGCGTAATGGACGAACGGCTGGTCCTCGGGGACGCCGTGGTCCCGGCGGGCGCCCCAGTAGGACACCATCACGTAGCCCGCGTCCTTCGGCGCCGCGTCCATCGACTCCTTCGCCGCGACCTCGTCCACGGCCTTCGTCCGCTCCGGGTTGCCGCCGCCCGCGCCCGCCGACCAGACGATGAGGTCCGCGTCGGCGAGGAGGCCGCGCCAGCCACCGTCGTCAAGCATTTCGAGGTCGGTGACGTGCGGCTCCGCGCCCGCCTCCGCCACCTCGGCGGCGTGGTCCGGGTTGCGGATGACGCCGACGACCTCGTGGCCCTGCGCCGCCAGCAGGGGCAGCGCCCGCAGGGCGACCTTTCCATGTGCACCGATGACGTAAATCTTCATGGCCCCACGCTACCGAAGGGGCGCGGCCGCGGCAGATGGCGTGGGAGCGTGCCGCGGCGGCGCGGGCGTCGGCGGCGCAGGCGTCGGCGG
>DUOR01000279.1 GCA_012838715.1 Actinomycetales bacterium | reverse complement strand
GGGCGCCGCCGGTCACCATGAACCAGGTGCGTTCGCGGCGGCGGCGCTCCGGCTCGACGGTGGACAGGATGCGTTCGGAAAGGTCGCTGAAGTCGGGCGTCGCGGCGCCCTGGGCGGGGCCCATCAGAAGGGAGCGGTTGAGGGCGACGGCCTTCTCGAACCACGCGCGGCAGTCGTCGCAGGCGTCGAGGTGGGCGTCGACGACATCGTCGTCATGCCCCGAGGGCTCGCCGTCCAGGCGCGCCGACAGTGCGGCGCGCACCTCTTCACAGTCCATGTCCCATTCCCACGCTCGATGTCGGGCCCGCGGCCGCCGCGGTCATCGGGTGAACACCCGGTCCAGGCTGGCGCGCCCGGAACCGAACGCGACCACCATGATCAGGCCACCGATGAGCGACAGCACGAGTTCCGCGCCATTGTCCCGCATGAACAGGCCATTCCCCCAATGCACGGCCCACAGTGCCCCCAGCATCTCGATGACCAGCACCGCCGACACCGCCGGGGCCAGCAGTCCGAGGATGAGCAGGGCGCCGCCGATGAGCTCGACGATGGCGACGAGCCACACGGTCAGCTCGGCCTGCGGGATGCCCGCCGCCACGAAATATCCGGTGGTCTTGTCCACGCCGGTGACGAAGATCTTGTCCCAGCCGTGGGCGATGAAGATGACGCCGAGGATGAGGCGGAGAATCAGCAGCGCTCCATCGCGCACGGCGGGTCGGTCCATGCTTGGAAGGATAGCGGGTCGCCCGGAACGCGAAAAAGGGCCCTTCCGAACCCCTTCGGAAAGACCCTTCGCAAACGGCACCCGGATGCCGATGGTGGAGCTAAGGGGAATCGAACCCCTGACCTTCTCGATGCGAACGAGACGCGCTACCAACTGCGCTATAGCCCCGCGCGCAGAACACGTCCCGGGTTCCGGCGAAGGTACCGGGCCGCGTCTGCAACGTCCGTAATAGTAACAGCCCCCGCCAGCGGGCCAAAATCCGCTGGTGGGGACTATTTCGCCGTTGGTGCGTTCTCGCCGTCGGCGCCGGGCTCCGCTTGCCGACGGCCCCGGGGCCGTCGCCGTGGCCGCTACGCGCCGGCCGCGCGGCGCAGGTCCTCTTCGGGGGTTTCGTAGGTGGCGTAGGGCAGGTCGGCGAACTCGGGGTCCTCGTCGTCCAGTTCGACGACGACGGCGCCGGGGCGGCGGAGCCGCTCGGGGATGCCGAGCTCCTCGTCCTCGCGGTTGCGGACGCCCAGGCGGGCCATCTTCATGCGGCGGATGCGGCGGGCGCGCAGCTCGTTCTCCGCGATGACCGTGCGGCGCAGGTACACGAGGTACAGGACCATCAGGCCGACGCCGGCCAGCGGCAGCCACCAGGCCCAACCACCGACCAGCAGGCCGATGACCACCGACACCGCGATGACCACGGCCAGCGCGCCGACGCTGCGGCGGCGGCGGGCGTAGCGGGTCTCCGCGTAGCGCGCGTCGGCCTCGGGGTCGAAGCCGCCGCGGCCGCGGCGTCGCTCGGCGAACTTCAGGTCGTCGTCGGTCAGCTCGTCGGACAGTTCGTCGCCCCGGTCCGCCGCGACGGCGCCGTCGGCGTCGGCATCGGAATCCATCTCGGCGTCAAGCTCAGCGTCAACGTCCGCGTCAAGCTCGGCGTCGGCGTCAAGTTCAGCGTCCGCGGCGGTGTCCGCCTCGCTCGCCTTGTCCACGAAGGCGGCGTCGTCCGCGTCGCCGGCGACCGCATCGACGTCGGCGTCCGCGTTCGCGGCGTCGGCCTGTGCGTCGGCGGCGTCGGACCCGTCAATCGCGGCGGCGGGCTCGTCGATGAGGAGGAAGTCCTCCGGGGTGAGGTACGCGCGGGCGTCCTCGCCGCGGGCGGCGTCCGCGGAGACGCCCGAACCGACCCGGCCACCGCCAATGGCGCCGGCCTTGCGCAGTTCCGCGGCCTCACCGGAAACATCGGAAGCATCGGAAGCGCCGGAGTCACCGGCGGCGACCACGTCACCGTCGATGCCCTCGGCGGCGATGGCCGGGACCTCGTCGGAATGCTCGCCGGCCGGGTCGCGGTCGCCGGTCAGGTCGGCGTCGCCGATGAGCTCGCCGTCCTGGTCGACGTCGACGCGGTCGGCGTCGGCGGTGGCGTCGCCGGAACCGGACGCGCCTGCCTCCAGCTCGTAGACGACGTCGCCCTCGACGACGGCGGGCGGGGTCTCGTCGGCGGGCGCGCGGCCGGTGTCGTCGATGAGGATCGAATCCTCGTCGTCGAAGTTCGCGTACTCGGCGTCGACGGTCTCCAGCGATTCGTCGGCGTCGTCGTCGCCGCGGCGGATGTCACGCTCGGACAGTGCGGGCCGGCGGCGCCGCGTGGGCACGGATTCGCCGCCGCGGTGCAGCAGCCGGGTACGGCCCAGTCCCTCCGAGGTGCGGCGGATGGGCTCCCTGGTGTTGACCACCAGCGGCGCGAGCACGAACAGCCACACCACGACGATGAGCACGAGGAGCAGAGAGCTCGACATGTCCGGGATTCCTCCTGTGGTTGGGTACTTTCCCTGGTGGCAGGCCCTTCCCCGACCTGGCATGGGTTTCCCGTCAACACTAAACCGCGGATGGTCGCTTCCGGCCCCGCCACGCCGTGCGGGATCCGCCGGTTGCCGCCCGCTTATTCCCCCGGGTCCGCCGCTTGCCGACGCGCGAAACCCGACGACACGAGCCGATCCACCGCGGCCCCGCCCCCGGGGCCGTCGGCGAGCCGGTCGAGGACGACGTGGTCGCGCCACGCGCCGTCGATGTGGAACAGTTCGCGGGCCACGCCGATTTCGCGGAAACCGCAGCGTTCCAGGACTTTCCGGGAGCCGTCGTTGGCGGCGAGGACGGTGGCCTCGATGCGCCGCAGCCCCAGTGCGGTCGCGTGGTCGCACGCCAGCGCCAGCGCGGCGGTGGCCACTCCCCCGCCCCAATGCTCCGACGACACCCAGTAGCCCGCCCAGCAGCAGGACTCCGGGAAGGGCCGCATGCCGCCGAGCGTCAATTGCCCAACGAAGTCGCCGTCGAGTTCAATAGCCGCGACCGCGCCGACGCCGGTGTTCTCGGCGGCCCGGTTCCGGCGCAGCATCGCCCGGAAGTTCCGGCGCGAATGCTCCTCGTCCCAGTCGCCGCCGGTGGTCGGCTCGACGCGGCGCAGGACCTCCGCGTCTGCCATCCGGATGCGGCGCCACTCCCCGTGATCGTCGCGGGACAGCGGGCGCAGGCGGACGACGCCGGCGGGGACGATCAGCCGCTGCGAACGGATCACCATGGGGACACCGTCGCGGAAGCTAGGACTGGCGGGCCAGGAACAGCACGTCGACGACGTCGCCCGGGCGGACGTGGTCGACCTCGTCGGGCACGACCACCAGGCAATTCGCTTCGGCCAGGCCGGCCAGCAGGTGCGCCTGCGCGCCGCCGGCGCCGCCCAGCGGCTGCACCAGGTACTCGGAGGTCTCGCGGTCGCGCATGAGCTGGCCGCGGATGTATCCGCGGCGGCCCGGCACCGACTCCACCGGCCCGATGGCGCGGGCGGCGACGGTGCGGCGGCGCGGGTTCGACTTGCCCAGCGCGATGCGGATGAGCGGCCGGACCATCACCTCGAAGACGACCAGCGCCGAGACGGGGTTCGACGGCAACAGGAAGGTGGGCACGCGGTCATCGCCGAGCAGGCCGAAGCCCTGCACCGAACCCGGGTGCATGGCGACGCGCCCGACGTCGACCTCGCCGAGCTCCGCCAGCACACGGCGCACGGACTCGCCGGCCGCCCCGCCGACGGCGCCGGTGATGACCAGCACCTCCGACTTGATCAGCTGGCCCTCGATGATGTCGCGGATGCGGCGCGGCTCACCGGCGGCGATGCCCACGCGGTGGACCTCCGCCCCCGCGTCACGGCCGGCGGCCGCCAGTGCGTAGGAGTTGACGTCGAAAACCTGGCCCAGGCCCGGATCCCGGTCGATGTCGACCAGCTCCGCGCCAATGGAGATGACGGACATCCGCGGCCGCGGGTGCACCAGCACCTTCGACCGGCCGACCGCCGCCAGCAGGCCCACCTGCGCCGGGGAAATCACGGCGCCCGCGGACACCGCCACGTCACCGGGCTGCACGTCGTCACCGACGCGGCGGATGAAATCACCCGAACGCACGGGGCGCAACGCCGTCACGCGGCGTTCGCCGCGGTCGGTCCAATCGAGCGGCAGCACGGCGTCGGCAAGCGTGGGCAACGGCGCCCCCGTGTGCACGCGCACCGCCTGCTTCGGCTGCAGGCGCAGCGGATGGTGCGAACCGGCCGTCACCTCGCCGACGACGGGCAGCTGCACCTCGTGGAAATCGATGCGCGAATCCGCCGCGAACCGCACGCCGCCCGCGGGCGCCGCGGCATCCGGGGAGTCGCCCCGCACGTCCACCGCACGCACCGCGTACCCGTCAATCGCGGACTGCACGAACCCCGGCAGCGGCCGCTCCGCCTCCACGTCCTCGGCGCAGAGCAGCCCCAACGACTCGGAAATGGCGATGCGCACCGGGGCCGGCATCGCCGCGTTGGCGGTGATCGTCGCCAGCTGCTCCTCGACCGAGCGCATCAGCCCTCGCCGGTCCCTTCACCCCTCGCGCCTGCGGCGGTGTTGCCCGTGCCGTCGCAGGTGCCGTCCATGGTCAGCGGCTCGTCGCCCTCGGTGATGCGGCGCTCCAGGTAGCGGCGCAGGCCGGGGCCGTAGTTCGGGTCGCGCAGGCCGAAGTCGACGCACGCGCGGATGAAGCCGCCCGGGTTGCCCAGGTCATGGCGGAAACCGTCGTGGATGACGATGTGCACCGGGTGATCCTCGCGGATGAGCAACTCGATGGCGTCGGTGAGCTGGTACTCGCCGCCCTTGCCGCGGTCGATGCGGCGCAGCGCGTCGAAGATGGCCCGGTCCAGCAGGTAGCGGCCCACGGCGACGAACGTCGACGGCGCCTCCTCCGGGCTGGGCTTCTCCACCATGCCGCGGACGCGCTTGACGTCGGCGGCGGCGGCGCCGTCGGCACCTTCGGCCGGCTCCTCGATGTCGAAGACGCCGTAGTTGTAGACCTCCTCGCGCGGCAGCTCCAGCGCGCACAGCACCGAACCGCCGAACTCCTCCCGCACCGCGGCCATCCGCTCCATGACGCCCACCGGCAGGACGAGGTCGTCGGGAAGCATGACGGCCACCGCATCCTCGTCGTCGGCGAGTTCCGGCTCGGCCATCAGCACGGCGTGGCCCAGCCCCAGCGGCTTGTCCTGCACGACGCTCGACACCCCGATGACCTCGGTCGCGCGGCGCACCTTCGCGGCGATGTCGTCCTTGCCGCGTTCGTGGAGGGTCTCCTCCAGGTCGGGGCGCGCGTCGAAGTGCCCCAGCACCCCGTCCTTGCTCGGCGCGGTGACGACGAGCAGCCGGTCGGCGCCGGACGCCGCCGCTTCCTCGGCGATCATCTCGATGCCGGGGGTGTCCACGACCGGCAGCAGTTCCTTCGGCACCGTCTTCGTGGCGGGGAGAAACCTGGTGCCCATTCCCGCCGCGGGCACGATCACCGTCCGCGCCGTACGGCGGGCGGTGGGCTTGGAGTCGTCGTTGGGAGTGGTCATGGGCGCCACCCTACCCAGTCCGACGCCCCCTCCCGTGGAGGCCGCGGGGTAGTGTCGCCGACATGGGGAATCACGCGCCGGACGGTGGGTTGGGGCACGACTTCGACGGGTCGTTGCCGAAGCCGGAGTTGCGTCGGCGGATCCTCGCCCGCCGCTCCCGCCTCGGCGTCGACGTGCGCGCCCGGCACGACGCGGGCCTGCTCCACGAGGTGGTGCGGTGGGTCGCCGATTCGCTTGCCGACGCACCGAATCCCGTCGTCGCGGCGCACGTCCCCATCGACACGGAGCCCGGCGCGACCATCGGCATCGACGAGGCTGCCGACGCGGCCATCGGCATCGACGAGGCGACCGACGCGACCATCGGCACCGACGCGGGTTCCGGTTTCCCGGACGCCCTGCTCGCGGCCCTCACCGAACGGCTCCCCGGCGTGCGCCTGCTGCTGCCGGTGTGCCCGCCGGGCCCGCCGACGGCCCTCGACTGGGCCGAGTACACCGGGGAGTTGGCGCCCGGAAAGTACGGGCTGCCCGAACCGGTCGGCCCCCTCCTGGGCGCCGGGGTCATCGCCCGCGCCGGCGTCATCCTCGTCCCCGGCCTCGCCGGCGACGTCGCCGGCATGCGGATGGGCCGGGGCGCCGGCTACTACGACCGCTCCCTCGCCCACGCCACCGGACGCACCGCGCTGCTGCTCCACCCCGGCGAGGTCCTCGACGCCGTACCCCACGACGCCCACGACCTTCCCGTCGACGCCGTCCTCACCGCCGACGGCCAGGCCCGGCGATAGTTCTCCACCGGGGCGTGCACCCGGCCGGAATCCGATGGAACCCGGCCCGCCCCGCCCGCGTCTAACCCGGTGACGGGCCGCCCGAACAGGGCGGCGACATGCGGGCCAACCACACGGCCCGACCACCGGGGCCGACGACGCGGCCCCACCATTCGATCGGACGGGGCGGGCGGAGAGCAATGGCGGCACTTTCGGGACCACGGCAAGCGCGGGGCGTGCGGGGCGCACGGCAAACATGGGGCGCGCGGACGGCACGGAACCCACGGACGACTCGGTCACCGGAACTCCCCCATTCCTCGTCCCGGTTCGCCTCTTCATCCCCGTCATCTCCCCGCGCCCGATTCCGGTCCGTCCGGTCCCGCCGCTTCCCTCCCCGCAGGCTGCGTCGACTGCTCGCGGTCGCGTTGGTCGCCGCGGCCGCGACGATTGCCGTCGCCGACATGGTTCGCCCGGAGTCCGGGACGGTGCCCGTCGTCGTCGCCGCCCGGGACGTCGAATCCGGCCGGGCAATCGAGGCCGCCGACATCGCCATCCGCATGACCCCGGAGGACCACGTCCCCGACCAGGCGTTCCGGGACGCCGAAGCGGTCGTCGGAAAGCTCCCGGCGGGGCCCCTCACCCGCGGTGAGGCGCTCACCGAACCGCGGTTCGCCGGCCCCCGCCTCGCGGAGGCGCTGACCGGGGCGGACGACGCGAACATCGTCGCCGTCACGCCGCGCGACACCGGCCTCGTGCCGCTGCTGCGCACCGGTGACGTCGTCGACGTGCTGGCCGCCGGCCACGACGCCGGTTCCTCCCGGCCCGTCGCGCGCGGTGCGCGGGTGGTGCTCACCGACGACGACGGCGTCGTCCTGCTCGCCCTCGGCGATGGCGCCGCAGCGACGGTCGCGGCGGCCGGCCTCGAGCTGCCGCTGACGCTCGTGCTGTCCGGATGACGGCCGATAAAACGCCCGGTTACGCCCCTGACAAGGTCAAATGACCAGGAGGTGACCGCATTTCACGGGTCACCGCAGGTCAGGAAAACCGTTCACCCCCGAAACCCCACTCCGATATGTGACGTTGCCCCCAATAATGTAATCAGTGACGTGGCAACCGATATCTTGTTTGCTGAAAGCTTCACTGCGACGAAAGGACAAGCATGCTCGCAGGCTTCAAGGAATTCATCATGCGCGGCAACGTCATTGACCTGGCGGTCGGTGTCGTGATCGGCGCAGCGTTCACCTCCATCGTGACGGCCTTCACCGACAACCTGATGCAGCCGCTGATCAACTCCGTCGGCGGCGCCAACGCCGCGGACGGCCTCGGCTTCCGCATCCTGGCGGACAAACCGTCCACCTTCCTGGACTTCGGCTCCGTCATCTCCGCGGCCATCAACTTCCTGCTCGTCGCGGCCGTCGTCTACTTCGTCATCGTCGCCCCGATGAACAAGTTCAACCAGATGCGTGAAGCCAAGCTGGAGACCCCCGCCGAGGAAGAGGTCACCGAGGCCGACTTGCTCACCGAGATCCGCGACCTGCTGGCCAAGCAGTCCGGCACCCCGGACACCGAGCTGAACAAGAACGTCGACGGCGTCTAAGCCCAACGACGCCAACGGCCCGGCCGCAGCCGGGCCGTACGGGGCGATGGCGCGGCGAACCCGCCCACGCTAACCCCAATGAGGCGGGGTCTGCTCCCGCCAAAACCCCTCATCGAACCCGGAGTGATCCTCCGGCGCTTCCGGTGGGGGGTTTTTCCCTTCCGGGGAACCCGCCCCGAACGAGCCCGCCCCAAACGAACCGGCCCCTGATGAATCAGCGCCGGCAGCGCCCCCGCGTCCCCGCTTCCGCCGGAACGGCTCCGGCCTGGCCCCGGCCCGCCGGCGCACCCGCCGACTCCGCCGGGCCCCACCCGAAGCGGTGCCCCCTCCGTCCCCCGACACGGTTACACCCGCCAGCGGCCGAGGTCCGCGATGACGTGATGGACCAGCGGTCCCAGCGTCGCCATGCCGTCTCGGACGGCGGCGCGGGTATCGGCCAGGTTCACCACGACGGTCGACCCGGACACGCCCGCCAGACCGCGGGACAGGCCCGCCTCGGCGGAACCGGCGGCCAGGCCCGACGCCCGCAGCGCCTGCTCGATGCCGGACAGGCGGCGGTCGAGAACCTTGCGCGTCGCCTCCGGCACCACGTCACGCGGGCCGACGCCGACGCCACCGACGGTGACCACCAGGTCGGCGCCACCGACGACCGCGGTCTCCAGCGCCTTGCGGATCTGGCCCTTCACCGACGGGGTCACCACGACCGCGTCGACGCCGTAACCGTCCTCCTGAAGCAGCTCGACCATGAGGTCGCCGGTGCGGTCGTCCTCGGCGGTGCGGTCGCCGACCAGCACCACCAGCGCGCGACGGTCGTCGCGGAGCGCACCGGAGTCGTCCATCATCCGCTCGATCTCGTGCAGATGCTCGTCATTGGGCTCCATGTCGCCCGCGAACCCGGCGCCCCGATCCGGGCCGCCCCCACCGTTCGCAATGTCCACGTCAGCCATTCCGCCATCCTCCTCGCACCGAGATGCCTAGAAATACTACCCGCCGGGAAATCATTCCCTGGCCGCCTCCAACGTGACGTCGACGGTCCGTTCCCCGGTGCCGTCGGTGTCGGTCACGGTCAGTGTGACCGTTTCCCCGACGGTGCGCGACCGGATGGCGGCAATCAACGCGACGCCCGAGTCGACCCTGCGGTCATCAACCTTCACAATCAAATCCCCCTCCCGCAAACCTGCGCGATCGGCCGCACCCCCGGGGGTCACCGCCCCCACGAGGGCACCCGGCAAGCGGGAACGGGTGTCGATCTGCGCGTTCACGGCGGGCATGCTGACGCCGCCTTCGCTGATCAGTTCCTCCGCGATTCGGCGGGCCTGGTTGATGGGGATGGCGAAGCCGAGGCCGATGCTGCCGGCCTGCTGGCCCGCGCCGCTGTTCGACGCGATGACGCTGGGCACGGCGACGAGGTTGCCGTCCAGGTCGACCAGCGCGCCGCCGGAGTTGCCCGGGTTGATGGCGGCGTCGGTCTGGATGGCGTCGATGACCGACGCTTCGCCGCGTTCGCCGGACACGCTCACCGGGCGGTTGAGGGCGGACACGATTCCCGACGTCACCGTCGACGTCAGCCCCAGCGGCGAACCGACGGCGACGACTTCCTGGCCGACGGCCACCATGTCCGAGTCGCCGAGGGAAATCGGCCGCAGGTCGTTGACGCCCTGCACCTGGATGACGGCGATGTCGCTGGGCCCGTGGCCGGCGACGTACTCCGCGGGGTGCGTGGTGCCGTCGTTGAGCAGCACCTGAATCCGCGAGCCGGGTTCCTCCCCGGACGCGACGACGTGCTGGTTGGTCAGGACGAGCCCGTCGGACGACAGGATCGAGCCGGAACCGGATTCCACGCCCATGTCGGTCTGCACCTGGATGGACACGACGCTCGGCAGCGCAATCTGCGCGGCCGCCTCGATCGACCCCTCGGGCGCGACGTCCTCCCGGGGCACGCCCGGTTCCTCCAGCGCGTTGGTGACGCCGGTGTTGTCCGCCGTGGCCGGCGCCGAATCCCGGTTGCCGATGACCAGCGCGCCCGTCGCGCCGCCCACCGCCGCCGAACCGAGCATCAGCGCCGCGATGCCGAGCGCCCCGATGCCGCGGCCGGTGCGGGAACCGTTGCCGCCCGGCCCCTGAAGCGGTC